>JBGSNB010000277.1:0-14352 GCA_041739835.1 Parvularculaceae bacterium
GGGCCGCGCATCCTTCGCGCCGATACGGCGGCGATCGTTTCGCTGGCGGTGTGGCAGGCGGCCGCCGGCGATCTCAGACGGCGCTGATCAGCGTCGCTCACTTTGACGTGAGCGCAATTCGCTTGGCGGGGCGCCGCAAGATGGATAAAGGCGAGAGCTTGATCTGCGGAGCGCAGGCGTCAACAGGCGGAGAATGTCGTGAGCGTTGAACGGCAGGCGTCGGGCGATCTCGCGCCGATCGAGTCTCTCGATGAACTGACGGCCTTCATGGCGTCGGGCGCCAAGCCCAAATCCGAATGGCGCATCGGCACCGAGCACGAGAAGTTCATCTATTGCCGCGATACGCTGAAGCCTGTCGGCTATGAGGGCGAGAACGGCATCCGCGCCATTCTCGAACGGCTGAGCGTGACGACGGGATGGGAAATCCTCCGCGACAACGGCCTGCCGATCGGCCTCAAGGGCGAGGGCGCGGCAGTGTCGCTGGAGCCGGGCGGGCAGGTCGAATTGTCCGGCGCGCCGCTCGAAACGCTGCATCAGACCTGCGAGGAAACCGGCCGGCATCTCGACGCGGTGAAGGCGGTCGCCGATCCGTTGAATATCGCGTTTTTCGGCATGGGTTTTGCGCCGACCTGGACCCGGGCCGAGATGCCGCAAATGCCGAAATCGCGCTACACGATCATGCGCAATTACATGCCGAAGGTCGGCAATCTCGGCCTCGACATGATGCACCGGACCTGCACCGTGCAGGTCAATCTCGATTTTTCCAGCGAAGCCGACATGGTCGCGAAATTCCGCGCGTCGCTCGCCCTGCAGCCGATCGCAACCGCGTTGTTCGCAAATTCGACGCTGGTCGAAGGAAAGCCGTCGGGCTGGGCGTCGTGGCGCGCCAATATCTGGACCGATACGGACCCGGACCGCACCGGTCTGCTGCGTTTCGTGTTCGAGGACGGCTTCGGCTTTGAACGCTATCGCGACTACATGCTGGACGTGCCGATGTATTTCGCGCGGCGGGACGGCAAATATCTCGACGCCGCCGGGCTTTCCTTCCGCGACTTTCTTGCCGGGAAGCTGCCGATCCTGCCGGGCGAGCGGCCGCATATTCTCGACTGGGAAGATCATCTGTCCACGGCCTTTCCGGAGGTGCGGCTGAAACGGTTTCTTGAAATGCGCGGCGCCGATTCCGGCCCGTGGTCGCGCATCTGCGCGCTGCCGGCGTTCTGGGTCGGGCTGCTTTACGACAGCGATGCGCTGGCGGCGGCCTGGGACGTCGCGAAAGACTGGACGGCGGAGATGCGCGATACGCTGCGCGTCGATGCGGCGCATTACGGGCTCAAGGCGAAGATCGGCAAGCGCAGCGTTCAAGACGTCGCCAGGGAAATCGTCGCCATCTCGCGAGACGGCTTGCGCCGACGCGCCCGCGCGGGCGCGATGGCGGTCGATGAGACGCATTTCATCGACCCGCTGCAGGCGATCGCTGACTCCGGCGTCACCATGGGCGAATATCTGGCGCATCGCTTCGTCCACGACCTCAAGGGCGACGCGCGAAAGCTGCTGGCCGAAGTCTCGTTCTGATGCCGCAAGAACGCGCGCCGATTGACGTCTTCACCGATGTCGGCGCCGCGGCGCGCGCGCTCTCGAGACGGGATTCGGCGCTGAAATCCGCGGCGGCGGCGATCGGCAAGCCGCATATCCGTCGCCGCGACGGCGGATTTGCCGGCCTCTTTCGCATCATTGTCGAACAGCAAGTATCGGTGCCAAGCGCGCAGGCGATCTGGAAACGCTGCCTTGCCGGCGCCGAATGCGCGTCGCCGGAAGCGGTGGCGCGACTTGGCGAGGACGGGCTGAAGCGGCTTGGGCTGTCGACGCCGAAGGCGCGTTACGTTCTCGGACTGGCGCAGGCGGCGGACATGGGGCGGATCGATTTCGCCGCCCTGCCGATGCTTGACGACAGGGCGGCGATGCAGGCGCTGACCGCCTTGAAAGGCGTCGGGCCATGGACCGCGTCGATCTATCTACTTTTTTGCGAAGGCCGCGTCGACATCTGGCCGCCCCGCGATGTCGCCCTGAAACACGCCTATAACGCGGCCTCGGGTCTTGCGCACGACCAGAAAGCGCTCGACCGGATCGCCGACGGCTGGAGCCCCTGGCGCGGCGTAGCGGCGCATATTCTCTGGACCTATTACGCGCAATTGCGGGGCCGCACCCCCATATAGGGCGTGGCGTCTCGGCAATTTTCACAAAAATTGTCAAAATACGGTCATCAGGAATCAGCTATGGGTTTCCCTGGACCGATGCGAATGATGTAGGCTTGGCGCTGGTCGGCAATGGAGGCTTCGCCTTCTGTAGCAAGAGCAGGACGTTTGACAGGTCATCGGGCGACGGCGCCCCCCAATTAGGGGCGACGCCATGCATGTGAATTCGCATGCGCCGGACGGCTGCCCCGCGCTCGTCCTCAACGCCGATTTCCGGCCGCTTTCCTATTTCCCGCTGTCGCTGTGGTCGTGGCAGGACGCGCTGAAAGCGGTGTTCCTCGAGCGCGTCGATGTCGTCGCCCAATATGACACGGTGGTGCGCTCGTCGAATTTCCAGATGCGCCTGCCGTCGGTCGTGTCGCTGAAGACTTATGTCAACCATGCGCGCGCGCCGGCGTTCACGCGCTTCAACGTCTTTCTGCGCGACGGCTTCGCCTGCCAATATTGCGGCGGCAGCGAACGCGATGCGCTGACCTTTGATCATGTTGTGCCGCGCTCCAAGGGCGGGCGCACCACCTGGGAGAATATTGTCGCCGCCTGTTCCTGCTGCAATCTGAAGAAGGGCGGGCGGATGCCGGCGCAGGCGAAGATGTTCCCGGCGCGCAAGCCTGTCCGACCGACGATGTTCGAACTGAATGAACGCGGGCGGGCGTTTCCGCCAAATTACCTGCATGAAAGCTGGCAGGATTTTCTCTATTGGGACAGCGTGCTGGAGCCCTGATCGTCGCCGCGATGGCGGCGGGTTGTTACCGGCGCGCTCCCCCTTTAGACTTGTCCCGATCTGGTGGAGGTATTCATGCACAAATCTTTGTTTCCGCGCGCGCGCTTCGTTCTGGCGACGGCGTTCTTTATCGTGTCAGGCTGCGCCTATAATGAAGAACTCGGCCGCAGCCAGCTTGCATTCGTGCCCGCCGGCCAGATGGCCTCGCTCGGCTCGACCGCCTGGGCCGATGTGACGAAGAAAGAAAAAATCTCGACCAATCCGGCCTATGTCGATCGGCTGAACCGCGTTGCGCCGAAGGTCTTGCGCGCCGCCGGCGAGGATCCGTCGAAATGGACCTACAAGGTGTTCGAATCGAAATCGCTGAACGCCTTCGCGCTGCCCGGCAATCATTTCGCGGTCTATACCGGCATCATGGACATCATGGCGAATGACGACCAGCTCGCGACCGTCGTCGGTCACGAGGTCGCGCATGTCCGCGCCAACCATTCCGGCGAACGCTATTCGCAACAGGTCGGAACCGGCGTCGCGCTGCAAACGGCGCAAGCCGCGATCGGGGCCGGCAGCCAGACTGGGCAGATGGCGCTCGGCGCGCTTGGCCTTGGCGCGCAATATGGCGTCCTCATGCCTTTCTCGCGCAAGCACGAACTCGAAGCGGACAAGCTCGGCATCGTCTATATGAACCGCGCCGGCTATGATGCGAACGAGGCGCTGAAATTCTGGACGAAGATGGGCCAGCAGGGCGGGGGCAAACCACCCGAATTCATGTCGACCCACCCTTCCGACACCACCCGCATCGCGCAGATCAAGGCGGTCATCGCCACCCTGCCGCCGCGGGGGCAGTAAAGCCAGAGCCCGATAGCGGTTGAAATCGGCCCTAGCCGAGACTAGGTTCCCGGCCCGCGCCGAAATGCGCCGCGGCGTGCCGCCTTAGCTCAGTTGGTTAGAGCGCTAGATTGTGGATCTAGAGGCCGCTGGTTCAAATCCAGCAGGCGGTACCATAAATAATAGTGATGTATATAGGGCATTATATTTCGCATTTATTTTGAATAACTTTTCACTAATACAAAAGGATCTATTGGATCAAAGCGGGGTCATGAACGGCCTTCATTCGTTGCGGGTTCCATATAGTTAGCTTGCAGACCATTCGCATGCGGATTGAAAATACTGATGAATAATAAGACCTTGAGATGGCAAGCAACCAGATATGCAGGAGCGTCGAAGGGTTGGGCGGTAGGAGCAGATCTCCGAAACTTGGTTCATTTTTGGTTCATTTTTCCGGACGCAACAACAAATCCGCGTGGCGTCTCAGAATTCGGAAGTCGCGTGATGGGCGACGCCTGAACCGACCGCTTCTCCCTGTTGGCTCATTGAGCCGCTTGTTGCGCCGCCGCGCGTTCCTTGTGTTCGAAAGCGTCTGCAAAGGCGTCGAGGTCATCGGCGGTCATGCCGAGCGCGCGAGCCTCGTCGCGCCATCCACTGACGGCGCCTTCGACTCCCGCCAGAATGGCTTTTGCGCGGTCTTCACTGATCCTGAAATAAGCCGTCACCGACATCAGCGCATGTATCGTCGCTTCAGGGCCCGCATCTGGTGAGATCCAGGTCTTGAGTTCGCGCGCGCGGTCCGGGAACGGGTTGATGTCGAAAGCCGGCGACAGCCGCCATTGCCCTCGATCGATGTGCAAGAAGCCGTGATTGCGCAGATGGTCGTCGACATTGGTGATGAGAATGGAGAAGGCGATGCGACGCCACAGCTCCTCGATATCGGCGGCAGGCCGGCCGCCATACTGACGAAGCGCGTCGACGAGGTCGGTGTAACTGCGCTCGCTGGATTCTTCGGCGCCGAGCATGGTCGCCGCCGAGACATACATCAGCCGTCCGCCTTCCTCGGTCCGGTCGAATCGCCGGATCACAGCGACCGGGGCGCCGTCACTCTCGACGAGACGCGCCTCCGCCGCGTCAATTCCTGCCTTGCGCGCGAGGCGAAGGGCTAGAACTTCGCCCCTTGTGACCGTCCGTTCGTCGGAAACGCTCAGAAATTTTCCGATCGCCAGGGAGCCGTCGTCGTCGATGATGGAACACTTTGGGCGCAATCCGCCGAGCGACGTGCCGCGGCCGCGCAAGAAGTCGAGATCGGCCGTCGTTTCCGAATTCGTCTCAACAGCGCGGGTGGCGGAAAGGAGCTGCGCCAGTTCCACAAGCGGCGGCGCTCTCCTCGCACCCTCCTCGGCAACGCGCTGATACCGGCCTTCCTCATCCTTGAGGCGAAGCGCGCCGATGCGGGCGAAATCATCGACCGCGAGGAGATAATCGATCGAATTGAGCGGTTGCGAGTCGACGCTGGTTCCGGCGCGCCGCGCTTCCTGACGGCGTTTTGCATGATCGCGCTGAATGACGCGCCGCCCCCAGCCGTCGGGCTCGGTGTCGGCGAGCGCCGCATGAAAGACCGAGCCCTCCCGAGTCTTTCGATGAAACTGCGGACCCGCGACCAGTGGAAGCCCGGGCTCGATGGCGAATCCGCCTGCCGAGGCGAGCCATTGGGCGCCGTATTCGAAGGCGGCGCTCTCTCGGGCGCCTTGCTGATCATAGAAGAGGGTTCCGAGCGGCGTCTCTTCCTTGCCGAGATGAACGGCGATCGTGCGTCTCATAAGGGCTGCGGCGTCCTCTTCGGCCGGACGCGTTTTGGCAAACGCTCTGCGTCAAGGAGAAAGCCTTGTTCATCGCGTTTGGCGTCGAGAATTTCGCCGAGCGCTTCGTCAAATCCGAGCGCGAAAAACGCCATCGCATAGGCGCCCATTGAGACGCTTGGGTCGCCTTTTTCGATTTTGAGATAGGTGCTTTTCGCGACGCCGATCCGCTCAGTCATCATTGATGCTGTCAGGCTCCGCCGCTTGCGAGCGACGGCGATATCCGCGCCGAGCTTTGCGAGCGCACGCTTGATTTTCGGCGGCAGGGTGTCAGCGACGGTGGAGCGCATAAGGTTTTATGTAGCATGCTTTATCGTATCTAAGCACTGCTTTATAATACTTTAAGCAAATTTTGGTCAATCCACCAATGACTGAACCCCGCAACTTCAGAAAATTATGCATCTAAATCAATAGGTTATTCAGATTTGGCCCAGAAGCCGACGCCCGGGTCTCGCGCCTGTGCAATAGCCGCTTGATTCTTGCCCTCAGCAAGGAGCGGCCGGCCCCGAATGCGCCGAACGCCGCGTGGCCAGCGGAAAAGGAACGCTGCAAAGTGGCAATGCGACGATAAAATGCCCTTCGCGCGAAGCGCCTTAAGGAAGCAAGCAAGACCTGCGATGAGAGGCGTTCGCGAGAGCCATGACCGTCCGCTTCGACCTAGAAATCGTGAAGGCGTTCGTCGGCGACAAGGCCTTCGCACGGGGCGAGACTTATTGGCGCGACGGCCTCGTGACGATTATCGACATGAACGCGGCGCGGGTGAGGGCGCAGGTTTCGGGAACGGAGATTTATCGCACGACCGTCACAGGAAGAGGCGCTAATATCGGCGGCGATTGTTCGTGTCCCGCTTTTTCAGATTTCGGGCCGTGCAAACACATCGCAGCGACGGCGCTCGCCGCCAATGACGCCGCTGCGATAGGCGGCGGCGACGCGCTCACGCGCATCCGCGCGCATCTTGAAACGAAGGATGTCGCGGCGCTTGTCGATATCCTTGTCGATCTTGCCGAACGTGACCCCGCGGTCTTCCAGCGTCTCGAGCTCGCGGCTGCCGCTTCAACCGGCGACGATAGGACGTTAGAGGCGCGCCTGAAAAAAGCGATTGAGTCAGCGACGCGGACGGGGCGCTTCATCGATTACCACGCGGCGGGCGGCTGGGCGGCGGAGGTCGACAGCGCGCTCGACGCGCTGGAGACGATCGCCAAAGGGCGGACAGCGCCGATCGCCATGCGTCTCGCGCTTCAGGCGATCGCACGCATCGAGAAGGCGATCGGCCACATGGACGATTCCGACGGCCATTGCACCAATCTGATGGCGCGCGCGGCGGACATTCATCTCGGCGCCTGCCGCGAAGCCAAGCCCGACGGCGTTGAACTCGCGCGGACGCTCTACGCCCGCGAGATGGAAGAAGAATACGATACTTTCAGCGGCGCGGCGGCGACCTATGCAGATGTTCTCGGAAAAAAAGGACTTGAGGAATATTGCCGCCTCGCCGAGGCAGCGTTCCGGAAGCTGCCGCCGCGTGGCCGGAAAAAGGCGTATGACCAGGAGCGCCCGCGCCTCTCGCGCGTGATGGACTTCTTCGCGGAGCAAGACGGCGATCTTGAAGCGCGCATCGCCATTCGTGAAGCGAACCAGTCGTCGCCCTGGGACGTGCTTCAGCTTGCGGTATTCTGCCTCGAGCACGGGCGCGAGGAGGAAGCGCTGCGTCGCGCCGAGGAGGGCCTCTGGCTGTTCGAGGATGAGCGATCCGACGAGCGCCTTTACGTCTTTCTTGCGCGCCTTCTCGGAAAGAAGGGCCGCAATGAGGACGCAGTCGCGCACCTGATGCGGGCCTTCGACAAGGCGCCATCGCTCACGCTGCATGAAAGTTTGAAGTCAGTAGGCGGAGCGAAAGCGAGCGAAGCGGCGATCGTAAAACTACGATCGATGATCGCCGCGATCCAACCGACAGCGCGCGATGCTCGTTCGGACCTATTGATCGAAATCCTGATGGCGGAAGAACGATACGAAGAAGCATGGGCCGTTATGCGGGAACGCGGCGCAGGCGAATGGCTGGCGCTGAGACTGGCGGAAAAATCCGAGAATACCCATGTGGCGGAGGTTATTGCGCTCTACCGGCAGCGCGTCGAAAGCCTCGTGAGCATGGGCGGCAATCGAAATTACGAAGAGGCGGCGAAGTACATTGCGCGACTGGCCGGTCTGCAAACGGCCGCCGCGCACGGCGCTTATGTCGACGACCTCCGCATCCGCCATAAGGCGAAGCGAAACTTCATCAAGCTGATTGGCTGACTGTCGGCCCTCAAAGCGACTTGCGCAAACGTGTACGCCGTTTTGCGCGAGAACGCCGTAACACGCATGAGATTAAATCAGGATGCGCGTTCCAAAATCGCGTTTCCTGATCTGGCGCACCACATATGTGATGATGAGCGCTGCCGGTCGCCATGAACCCAATGGTGATTGAGCTGCGATCGAAGTCCGGACCGGCAGAGTCTTTCAGAGCCCTGCAATTTAACAGACTGATTGAGAATGACTTTTGGCCGTACGCCGGCGACTCGCCGGACCCCAGCGGGGCTCTTTAATAAAACAGCCCAGAATATACCATAGGTTTATTCTCGGATGATTTCATGAGGCCAGGCGAGGAATGGGCCTCCCGCGTCATCGAATTCTGTGATACGAATATACCATGAGTATAGCGAGACCAGACAAATTAAAGCGGCTGCTGTCGGCGTGGGAGCCCCACACCGTCATGACGCGCGCGCGCCTGAAACAGTTGGGGATCACCCCTCAGCACACCCAGAAATACGTCGCGAGCGGCTGGGTGGAAGCGGTGGGGGTTGGCGTCTTCAAGCGTCCCGGCGCGGGCCTCACATGGCAGGGCGCGCTTCATAGTCTGCAAACGCAGCTCGGGCTCAAGGTGCATGTCGGCGCGCTCACGGCGCTCGCGGCCGAGGGCCACAGCCATTTTGCCCGCCCCGGCGGGGAGACAGCCTACTTGTTTTCCGAAGCGGGCGCGACTTTGCCCAAATGGTTCCGGGAATATCCATGGCGTGACCGCGTCAGCCTGACCCAGACCAAGCTGCTCCCGGCCGAATTAGGCGTGCGCGAGGCGGTGGTTGGCGGCTTCTCCCTCATGACCTCGACGCCAGAGCGCGCCGCCTTGGAGGCGCTGCATCTCGCGCCCAAACAGATAGACTTGGTCGAAATCTATCAGGTGCTTGAGGGGCTACAGACACTCCGCCCGAAACTCATGCAATCGTTGCTCGACGTATGCGCCTCCATCAAGGTCAAACGGCTCTTCCTGTTCATGGCGGAGCGCGCCGATCTCCCGGTCTTGAGGCGCCTTGATCGCAGCACGATCACGCTCGGAAGCGGCGACCGCACGCTCACGCCGGGCGGCGCTTATGTCGCGAAGTTCGGCCTCGTCGTCCCCAAGGAGCTGACCGCGCATGAATGACGCGTACCGCGACCAGGTTCGGCTGCTTCTGGATGTTCTCCCGCTGGTCGCGGAGGAGAAGGATTTTGCGCTGAAAGGCGGCACGGCGATCAACCTGTTTGTGCGGGATCTGCCGCGCCTCTCGGTTGACATCGATCTCACCTACCTGCCGCTCGATGATCGGAGCGCCGCATTCTTGAAGATTGCCGACGCGCTCAGCCGCATCAAGGCGCGGATCGAGGCCGTCGTGCCGGGCAGTCGCGCGGGTCTGGTCGACCAAGGCGGCGGCATGGAAGTAAAGCTCCTCATCCAGCGCGCGCGCACGCAGATCAAGATTGAGGTCAATCCGACGCTGCGCGGTCATCTCCTTCCGACGCGCATGCTGTCCACGGCGCCGCGCGTGGACGATATCTTCGAAGCCTTCGTTGAGATAACCGTCGTCTCACACGGTGAACTCTTCGGCGGCAAACTTTGCGCGGCGCTTGACCGCCAGCACCCGCGTGATTTGTTCGACGTGCGCGGCCTCCTTGAAGCGGAAGGCATCACGGATGACGTGAGGCACGGATTGATTGTCGGGCTCACGGGACATAACCGGCCAATCAGCGAACTCCTCGGCGGGCGCATGCACGATCGGCAAGCAGCATTTACGGCCGAGTTTGCTGGCATGACGCTGGAGCCTTTCGACTATGCCGCCCACACCGAAACATTCCGGAGGATGGTGGCGACGATCCACTCTGCATTGACCGCCGATGAACAAACGTTTCTCGTGAGTTTCGAGGCGGGCCAACCGGAATGGGGACGCTTTCCCCACGCAAGCCTCGCCGACCTGCCGGGCGCCGCGTGGAAGCTCCTCAACATCCAGAAGTTCAAGGAGGCCAACCCGGCCAAGCACCAACAGGGCGTCGATGTCCTGAAAAAAGTGCTCGGTGTTTAGAGTTGGGGCTGCCTCGTCGTGTGCGCGCGCGCGACTGATACATATCCTCCGACCATCGGCGCTTACGGAGGAGGGATCATATCGGCCAGCTGAGGCGCCCGCGATTCTCGATCCGCGTGGGGACGGATTTTCGCGGTCTTTCACGGCAGCGGGCTGGATGCGCTGTCACGATTGATACGCGTTATCGGCGGCAAATCGCCGATCTCGGAAGCCGGATCGTCGGTCAATTGAGGTCGTCCATTCGTGTCAGGCAGATGTCGAGGACTTCCCTCAGGATCTTGTTCGCATCATCGGCGAGCCTCATCGCCTTGGGTGCCGAAATCTGTGCGCGCCGGTGCAAAACTACATCACTGAGGCGGCAGCATGATGCTGTGCGCGGGCGGAGTAAAAATGCTTCGCCGTTAATCCTTTCGGCCACTTTGGTGAGTCGAAGGGCCGGAGATGTACAAGGTGTTAAGCTACGAAGCGGTGCGCAGAGCTGTGTTCGTCGAGGGCCTGTCGCATAGGAAGGCGGCCGAGCGGTTCGGCAAGGATCCGCGAACGATCAAGAAGATGTGCACGTTTTCGGCGCCGCCTGGTTACCGGCGGGCGAAGCCGCCGGTGCGGCCGAAGCTCGATCCGTTTCTCAGCGTCGTGGATGCGATCCTCGCCGCCGATCTGCAGGCGCCGGTCAAGCAACGTCATACTGCCAAGCGGATTTTCGAGCGCCTGCGCGACGAGCATGGCTACGAGGGCGGCGTGACCGTGGTGAAGGATTATGTCTGCGGCGCTCGCGTCACGGCGCGGGAGATGTTCGTGCCGCTGGCGCATCCGCCAGGCCACGCCCAGGTCGATTTCGGCGAAGCGGTCGCGGTGATCGCCGGCGTGCGCCAGAAGATTCACTTCTTCTGCATGGACTTGCCGCACTCGGATGCATGCTTCGTCAAAGCCTATCCGGCGGAGACGACGGAGGCGTTCCTCGATGGCCATGTCGCGGCCTTCGCGTTCTTCGGCGGCGTGCCGCTGTCGATTCTCTACGACAACCTCAAGATCGCCGTGGCGCGGATTTTAGGCGACGGCAAACGGGTGCGCAGCCGGGTCTTCTCCGAGTTGCAAAGCCATTTTCTGTTCGCCGATAGATTTGGCCGTCCTGGCAAGGGCAACGACAAGGGTAATGTCGAAGGCCTGGTCAAATATGCGCGCAAGAATCTCATGTTTCCGATCCCGCATGCGCCGAGCTTTGAAGCGCTAAACTCCATGTTGCTGGCGGGCTGCATCCGCCGTCAGGACGATGTGCTGCGCGGCGTCTGCGCCACGATCGGCGCGCGCATGATCGCGGATATTGCCGCGTTCGGCGACGGGTCCGATGGTCTGTTCGAGCCCTGCGAGAAGATGGCTGCGCGCGTCAGCGCGTTTTCACTCGTGCGCTATCGCACCAACGATTACTCGGTTCCAACCCGATATGGCCACCGCGAAGTCCTGGTCAAAGGCTTCGTCGACGACGTGGTGATCGTCTGCGGCGCCGACATTGTCGCCCGGCATAAGCGCTCGTACGCCAAGGCCGACATGGTCTTCGACCCGATCCACTATCTGGAGCTCTTGGAGCGCAAGACCGGCGCGCTGGATCAAGCCGCCCCCTTACAAAACTGGGATTTGCCCACGGAGTTCGCCATGTTCCGCCGGCTTTTAGAGAGCCGGATGAAGGTGCGCGGCCGTCGTGAGTTTGTCCAGACGCTGCGCCTCTTGGAGCATTTCTCGCTTCAGGACGTGGCCGCCGCGATCAAATCGGCGCTGTCGATCAGCGCCATCAGCTTTGACGCCGTCAAACAATTGACCCTGGCCCGCATCGAGCGCCGCGCCGTCAAGCTGGACTTGACCGCCTATCCGCATCTGCCGCGCGCCGAGGTGCGCACAACCAAGGCTGCCGACTATCTGGCCCTGACCAGCAGGAGGGCAGCATGAGCGCCCCGCCAGAGATTCTGCTCGCCCATCATTTGAAGCAGCTGAAGCTACCGACGATCCTGCGCGAGTACGACAAAGTCGCCGCGCAGTGCGCGGCGGAGAAGATCAACCATCCGGGCTATTTGCTGCGCTTGGTCGAGATGGAGCTGATCGATCGCGAACGGCGCACGGTCGAGCGCCGCATCCGCGACGCGCATTTCGCCGCCGTCAAATCGCTCGACACATTTGATTTTACCGCCATCCCCAGCGTCAATAAAATGATGGTGGTTGAGCTGGCGCGCTGCGAGTTTGTCATCCGCCGCGAGAACGTCATCGCCTTGGGAAATTCCGGCACGGGCAAGACGCACACGGCTTTAGCCTTGGGGCTCGCCGCCTGCCAGCGCGGCTTTTCCGTCAGCTTCTACACCGCCGCCGGCCTCGTCCACGCTTTGATGGAAGCCAAGGACGAACGCCGGCTGCTGAAGCTGCAGGCGCAATTGCAAAACGTAAAACTCTTGATCATCGATGAGCTGGGCTATGTTCCGCTGTCGCGCACAGGCGCGGAATTGTTGTTCGACGTCTTCTCGCAGCGCCATGAACGCGGATCGACCATCGTCACCAGCAATTTGCCGTTTGACGAATGGACTTCCGTGCTCGGGTCCGAACGGCTCACCGGCGCGTTGCTCGATCGGCTGACCCACCACGTTCACATCCTTGAGTTCAACGGCGACAGCTACCGCCTGAAGCACTCCAAGGCTCGCCGGCGCGCAGCAGCCCCGAAGGCCCAACCCGAGGCCGCAATCGAATCTGCCCTCGATCCAGAAACCGGCGAAATCCTCGAACCCTGATCATCCTCATCAACGGCCGCAAACGAGAAGGGGTCCCAATTGGGACCCCTTCTCGTTAACACCTGCGTGACCGTCAGTGATGCACTTTTACTCCGGCCGCGTGATGCATTTTTGGTCCGGCGTTGACAGAAATCCGATCGACCGCTTTGCTGAGGCGCTCCAGCATGTCGTCGATAGCCGCGTCAGCATCGACGGCGCGCAAGCCTGCAATCATCGCCAGCGCCCGAAAGCCCAACCGCCGCAATTTGACGTACTTGCCGTTGATTTTGAGCGCCAGTCGATCTTGTTTGAGCTTCGGAAACACGCGGGTGCCACCCCATGGCGGCCTCCAAGTGAGGATTCTAACTTTCCCATACCGTGGGAGCGGGAAAGTTATAAAAAAGAAGGGGATCAATCTCGGCGAATGATCCAAATGAACCAAGTTGCGATCCGGGTGAGTTAGTTCGAGCCCTATAGATCGCGAATCTAGGAGGTCGAGCCTTCCCGAGGGCCAAAACTCGGTTCACTTTAGGTTCATTTTCTGGTGGAAATCCATGGTTTCTGGTGCTCCTCCATGGAATCCAAACGTTGGCTAAGCCATTGAATAAATTTAAGAAAGTCGTTTTAAAACAATCACTTAAAATCGTCCGTGTTCGGATTGTGGATCAAGAGGTCCCCGGTTCGAGACCAGCAGGCGGTACCATTCGCCCCGCTGGCGCATGGGCCGGTCGGGGGCAGATCGACACGCCCCGGCGATCCCGGCTCACTACGGCGAATGACCGCGATAGATCCGTCCCAATGCGGTCCAAGATTACGGCGCGCCTCTTCGAAAATTCATCCGGGCAGTTCAGCGCACGAGCGCGCCTCCGTCTAAGCGCGGGAATCGCCGACAAGCAAATCCCTGTCGTCCTTCCGGCCCGCCGCGCGTTCGGCCGAGGGGAAGAAGAGGAAGGCGAGCATCAGGACATAGCTCGCATAATCCCACGCGGCGCCAAGCGCCCACACGTCAGAATAGGTTTGCGCGTGTTTCAGCACCGCGTCGCGCGGCGTCAATGCGGAGAGGCCGGGAATGCGTTCGGCGGCGACGAATTCCGCCGTCCGTGAGGGTTTCTTCGCTTCGGCATCGGCGGATGCGACAGCTTCGGCGCGAAACAGCGCGGCGATGATGTCAAGTCCGCGTTCCGGCGACAGCTCGGCGGCGGATTTGATCGGCGCCGCCGGCTTGTTGCGTCGCTGCGCGCTCAAGGATTTCTTCAGCGCGGCTCTGACGCCTTCGGCGTAGGCGTCGATCGCGCGCTCTTGCGCGGAAGACAGGCCGGCGACCGGCCTTGGATTGGCGCGGTCGAAGGAATCGAGTTGCGACTGCAGCAAGGATTCGATGCGGCGGTCCTGCCGCCAGCGATTGAGGATGATTGCGAAATCGTTGAATGCGGTTTCGAAATCGCTCGCCCAGGCGTCGTAATTCGCATAGGCGTCGGCGGCGAGATGCGCGCGCATCGCCTCGCTCTTCACCGCGCAGATTTCGGGCGTAAACGGCGACACGCCCGTCGGATCGGCGCCGCCGAGCGCCGTTTCGAC
>JBGSNB010000301.1:0-2295 GCA_041739835.1 Parvularculaceae bacterium
GCGCGGCGCAGGCGGCGAGAAGCAGGAGGGCGGGAATCGGCGCGAGCGGATTGGTCATGGCGGATGTCGGTTTCAGCTTTCGGGTCGTCGGGCCGGCCGTGCCCTAACACCAAAAGGCGGAAAGCCAAAACCCCTTACGCCCGCAAGGGCGGCGCGAGGAAGAGCGCACGTTCGGCGACGCGGCGGCGCTTCAGCGCGTCGAGGACGACCCGCTCGCCCTTGATGTCGGCGGCGACAAGATAGCGAAAGGCGTCGGCGGCGCCTTTCCGATCGCCGGCGTTGACGCGGCGCAGCACTTCGGTTTTCGCGAAAGCGCCCGAGCCCATATTGTAAGCGAGCGAGACCAGCGCCGAAAACTCATTCTCATTGACCGGCACGCTCACCAGCAGGCGAACCGCGCGCTCGGCCGCCTTGATGTCGGCGATCAGCAGCCTGTCCGCCTCGTCTTCAGTGATCGACATGCCGGATTTCGCCGTGCCGGCATGACCATAGCCGATCAGCCACTGGCCCGCGAGATAATAGGCGTCGAGCCGCAGCCCTTCGCTCTTGCGGATGACGTCGAGCCCGCGCTCGTTGATCGCGAGCCAGGCGTTCGCCTGATGCCGGCTGTCAGGGGCCGCCGGCAGCGCGCGAAAGCGCTCCGGACCGAGCGGCATGAGTTCGCGGAAATAGGTGACGCGCGGCGCACCCGGCGCGGAAGGAACCGGCCCGCGCGACAGCGACAACACTGACAGCGCGAGCACGAGGATCGCAATGATGGCGAGCGGCGTATTCGTCATGCGCGGCCTATTTAGGCGATGCGGGCGGGATTTCAAACCGGCCCGAATTATTGCCGCAGCATGACCTGCTTGCCGGCGCCGGCGAGGCCGGGCGGGACCGGCACCGGCGTATCGCCGTAATTGGTGTTGAGGACGAGATTTACGCCGCTTAGCAATTCGATGCGGTCGGCGACGATCGCCGTATAGGCGGATGACTGCGCGACCGGCGCGTTGGCGCGACCGAGGAATCTTCCCTTGGGCAAGTAGATCGTGCCGACCAGCGTTTTCACATTATTGCTGGCGACTTCAAAGACCTTCATCGTCCGTCCGGCGGGGTCCTGCCAGATCAGGATGCCGGCCATCGGACCGGAGATCGGCGCGCTCAGCGAAATGTCGACATCGTCGTTGAAGAACAGGTCGGCGCCGTTGCCGGTGAAGTAGAAGCCGACCTCTTCGCCGAAGATCCGGCTGGTTCCAAGCACCTGCATGTCGCCATCCTTGATGTTGTAGATGCCCTTCTGAAGCTGGATGTTCGAGCTTCCGAGGATGGTCAGGCCGCCGCAATAGACGCCCGGCTGCAGCGCGCCGACAAAATTGCTGACCGAATGCCGGTTGTAGTCGCACGCGCCGACCGTCGGCGGCGTCCGGTCTCTCAGCGGATCTTCGCGAACCGGACAATCGGTCAGGGGCATCGGGCTGTAATTCATCGCGCCGCCGCCGAAACCGCCGGCGCTGCAGGTCATCTTGCTCGTCACTTTCGCGTTTTGGTATACGCCGATCCCGACCGTGTTCGTCGAATTACCGTAGACGGAGCAATTGGCGCCGTTGATCCTGGCGTCGGCGGTCATCAGCAGGGAATCCTTCGCTGTCGGGTTCAGCGTGATGATGCAGACATTGGCGCCGCCGCTCGCCTGCGCGGTCGCGGAGACGTTGATCTCGATCGGGTTCTTGAAGAGCCCGACAAGAAAAGTCGGCTTCTGGGCGAAGTGGATCGACACCGACACGGACGCGCCCGGATTGTCGGCCGCGACCTGGATATCTGCAGCCGCCGCATATCCCCGCGCCGAAAGCGCGGTTCCCGCGGCGCTCTCGGCGATCGCTTCGGGCAGAACCTCGCTGCTGCCGCTGAGCAGATATTGGCGCGCGCCGGCGATCGCCGCGGCGTCGGCGATTTCCTGCAAGGCTGCGCGCGTCACGCCGTAACGCCCATAGTCGATGCCGGCGCCGACAAAGGCGAGCAGCAACGGCGCGATCAGCGCAAAGATCAGCGCGACATTGCCTCGGCGGTCCCTATGGAAGCCGGCGTTCACAAAAAGATCCTTTGGCTCTTCCCCATGCGAACCTTGCCCGCGAAGTCTTTCAAATCAGTAAAAGGAAATTAGGGATTAGTTTACGAAATCGTGAATGAGACGTTTTCGTTCAGGAGTCGAGGGTCGCATCAACGAATGACGATGCGGCGCTCTCCGGCTGGAGTCCGGGCGAGTAGGGTGAGGCCGGCGGCGTCATGGAGGCGCCGCTTGCGCGCCGCCCAATCACC
>JBGSNB010000322.1:0-8658 GCA_041739835.1 Parvularculaceae bacterium
GAACCTGCTCGCGCCGAAACACCGCGCCCCGCCTCGATCATCCGGCCGCCGCAACCGGCGCCCGCGCCGATCGAGCCCGAACAGAAGTTTGCAACGGAAGATGTTGAAATGATTAGAAAAAATGTGGCGGAAGCCTTGTCCGACGACGAAGACGGCATCGTCGAGGAGACAACCGCGGTCGCGGCGTCAAGGGCGTTCATGAACCTCTCGCAGACCGTGCAGGTCTCGGATGGGCAGGGCAGGACGCTGGAAGATCTCGTCGTCGAAATGCTCCGTCCGATGATCAAGGATTGGCTCGACGCCAACCTCGCCGAAATTGTCGAGCAAAAAGTCGAGGAAGAAGTCCAGCGCGTCGCTCGCCGCCGCCGCTGAACGCTGCCCGGCGACTGGCGCAAGAGCCGGCCCGGCGGGCCGGCTTTTTTGTTGCCGCGGACTTGATACGCCTGACCAGCGCTTTTGCGCGTCGGCGACTTCGCGTTAGAACCGCCCGCTTGACCGCCAAACCAGAAGTCGACCCATGCTTGAAAAATCCTTCGATCCCGCCGCCGCCGAACCGCGCCTTTATGACGGCTGGGAAGCGTCCGGCGTCTTCAAGCCGTCGGGAAAGGGCGCGCCCTTCACCATTGTCATCCCGCCGCCCAATGTCACCGGCTCGCTGCATATGGGGCACGCGCTCAACAACACGCTGCAAGATGTGCTCTGCCGCTTCGAGCGGATGCGCGGACGGTCGGTGCTGTGGCAGCCGGGCACCGATCACGCCGGCATCGCGACGCAGATGGTCGTCGAGCGGGAAATGGCGAAGCGCCAGGAGCCGCGCCGCACCGAGATCGGCCGCGAGAAGTTCCTTGAGAAAGTCTGGGCGTGGAAGGCCGAAAGCGGCGGCGCGATCATTTCGCAATTGAAGCGGCTCGGCGCCTCCTGCGACTGGAGCCGCGAGCGCTTCACCATGGATGAAGGCCTCTCTGCGGCGGTGAAAAAAGTCTTCGTCGAGCTTTACCGCGAAGGCCTCATCTATCGCGACAAGCGGCTTGTGAACTGGGACCCGAAACTGGTGACCGCGATTTCCGATCTCGAAGTCGAGAATGCGGAAGTCTCCGGGCATTTCTGGCATTTCAAATATCCGCTGGAGCACGGCGAGACTTACCGGTTCCCGGTCGCCCATGACGAAAACGGCGAGCCGACCGAATGGGAAACACGCGACTATATCTCGATCGCGACGACGCGCCCCGAAACCATGCTCGGCGACGGCGCCGTCGCCGTTCACCCGTCCGACAAGCGCTATGCGCCGATCGTCGGCAAGCGCTGCCTCCTGCCGCTCGCCGATCGCTATATTCCGATCATCACGGACGAGTATCCGGACCCCGATTTCGGCTCCGGTGCGGTGAAGATCACCGGCGCGCATGACTTCAACGACTACAAGGTCGCAATGCGCAACGACATCAAGCTCTACATCCTGATGGATGAGCGCGCGCGAATGCTCGACGCCGACTACATCCCGGAGAAGTATCGCGGGCTCGACCGCTATGAAGCGCGAAAACAGGTCGTGGAGGACATCGACGCGCGCGGCCTGCTCATCAAGGTCGAAGACAAGAAGATCATGCAGCCCTTCGGCGATCGATCGAATGTCGTTATCGAGCCGATGCTGACCGATCAATGGTACGTCGACGCGCCGGCGATGGCGAAAAAGGCGATCGATGCGGTGCTCGACGGCAAGACGAAGTTCGTCCCCGAGGCGTGGTCGAAAACCTATTTCCAGTGGATGCGAAATATCGAGCCCTGGTGCGTGTCGCGCCAGCTCTGGTGGGGGCACCAGATCCCGGCATGGTACGGGCCGGACGGGCATTGCTACGTCGCCGAGACGGAGGAAGAAGCGACGAGGGAAGCGATCATCCGCTACACCGCCGAGGGCTGCTCGCTTGAAGACATCAATGCGATGCGCCTTGGCGAGGGCGAGGGGCCGCTGCTTGTCCGCGACGAGGACGTGCTCGACACTTGGTTCTCGTCGGCGCTCTGGCCGTTCTCGACGCTTGGCTGGCCGAACGAAACGCCGGAGCTCGCAAAGCATTACCCGACCGACGTTCTCGTCACCGCGCATGACATCATCTTTTTCTGGGTCGCCCGGATGATGATGATGGGAACGCATTTCATGAAAGAGGTTCCGTTCCGGGATGTTTACATCCATGCCCTCGTTCTCGACGAGAAAGGGCAGAAGATGTCGAAGTCGAAGGGGAACGTTATCGATCCTTTGACGCTGATCGACAAATACGGCGCCGACGCCTTGCGGTTCACGCTGGCGGCGATGGCGGCGCAAGGCCGCAATATCCGCCTATCCGAGGCGCGCGTCGAAGGCTACCGCAATTTCGGCACGAAACTCTGGAACGCCGCGCGCTTTTGCGAGATGAACGGCTGCGCCTTCGACCCCGGTTTCGAGCCGGGCGCCGCGAAGGAGACGCTGAACCAGTGGATCATCGACGAGGTGGGCAGGGCGGCGGCGGAGACGACGGCGGCGCTTGAAGGATACCGTTACAATGACGCCGCCGGCGCGATGTACAAATTTGTCTGGAACGTCTTTTGCGACTGGCACCTTGAACTGGCGAAGCCGATCCTCCTCGGCGAAGACGGCCCGGCGAAAGCCGAAACGCAGAAAGCGACCGCCTATGTGCTGACGCAGGCGTTGAAACTGCTGCACCCGTTCATGCCCTTCGTCACCGAGGAACTCTGGCGCGAGACCGCGAAGCGCAAGACCGCACTCATTGTCGCGCCGTGGCCGGACGCCGGCGAATTCCCGGCGAATGCGGACGCGGCCGTCGAAATCAACTGGGTGATCGGCCTCATTTCAGCGGTCCGCTCGGCGCGCGCCGAAATGAACGTGCCGGCGGGCGCAAAAATCCCGATGATCGCCGTTGCGGCGGGACCGGCGGCGTCGCTGCGGCTCGACCTTCACCGCGATCTCATCGCACGCCTCGCCCGGCTTGACGCCATTCACCTTGCCGGCGAAGCGCCGCGGGGCGCGGTGCAAATCATCCATGAGGGCGGCGTCTTTGCGCTGCCGCTCGCGGGGATCATCGATCTCGAGGCGGAGAAGGCGCGTCTTCGCAAGGAAATCGACAAATGCGACAAAGAAATCGACGGCATCGACAAGAAAATGTCGAATGCGAGTTTCGTGGAACGCGCGCCGATCGAGATCGTCGAAGAAAATCGCGAGCGCCGCGTCGCCTTTTCCGAAAGGCGGGAAAAACTCACGGCGGCGCTGCAGCAGATTTCAAAAGCGTAGACTTCGCCGCCGCGCGGCTTCGTCGCTCCTGCTTGCCGAAGGATGATCACTCCGTCGGGACGGTTCCCGTCACGACTTTCTGCAATTCCTTGGCGCTTGTCGTGTGCTGGAATTTCAATTTCTTGTCGGGGAACACATAGTGGAACGCGCCATGGCTCATGAGCGCCGCTTCGTGGAAGCCTGACAGGATGAGTTTCAGCTTTCCCGGATAATTCGCCATATCGCCGATGCAGAATATGCCGGGTACGGAGGTCTCAAACTTCTCGGTGTCAACGGCGATGCGATCCTCGTTGATCGCCAGCCCGAAATCGGCGATCGGCCCGAGCTTCATGGTGAGGCCGTAAAAGGCGAGCATGGCGTTGCAGGGGATGACGCTTTCGCCGCCCGCATCCTTGACAAGGACGCCGGCGATCTGCCCGTCTTCGCCTTTCAGTCCCTTGATCTGCGCGATTTTCAGATCGATGCGGCCTGCGGCGACAAGCGCGCGCATTTTCTCGACGCTTTCGGGCGCGGCGCGAAATTCGTCGCGCCGGTGCACCAGCGTGATGCGCGCGGCGATCGAACTGAGGTTGATTGTCCAGTCGAGCGCCGAATCGCCGCCGCCGGCGATCACCAGCGTCTTGCCGGCGAAAGCGTCGCGCCTCCTGACTGCGTAAAAGACCGTTTTTCCCTCAAAAGCGTCGATGCCGGGGATCGGCGGCTTTTTCGGCGTGAAGGAACCGCCGCCCGCCGCGACGACGATCACCTTGGCGTCGATGACGGTGCCAAGATCGGTCCGGATGCGCCAGCCGCCGGCCGTCTTGTCGAGACTGTCCGCCATTTCATTGAGGTGAAAGATCGCGTTGAACGGCGCGATCTGCTCGACAAGGCGCGAGGTAAGATCGGCGCCGGTGACGACGGGAATGCCGGGAATGTCGAGGATCGGCTTTTCCGGATAAAGCTCCGCGCACTGACCGCCCGGCTTGTCCTGGATGTCAATGACATGCGCCTTGATGCCGAGGAGCCCAAGCTCAAACACCGCAAAGAGCCCGCACGGACCGGCGCCGATGATGACGGCGTCGGTCTGGTGCGTCTCGCCCGGCGGGGCGGATTTGATGCTCGTGCCGCTCATGGTTTCTCCCGCCATTTGGGAATGCCAGACTAGAACAGACTCGCCCGAGAACCGCGAAAGGCTAACGCCGTTTCAGCGCCGCGGCAATGACCCGATCCGCAGCTCATTCCCCTACGGCGCGGGTCTGATAGCGCCGGACGACATCAGTTCAAGCATCGTGAACATGTAAGGCGCGCCGAACCATATCACAGCAAGCATCATGGCGCACGCAATGACCGCGCCCGCAAACGCTTGCCACCGATCGTCGACAATTTGCTCGTCGTTCCGATTGGACAGTAGAAGAAACAGGTTGGCGACAATGCCGATCGCCATGGCGCAGAGAGAACCGACTGCGATAGTTCCAACAAGCGCGCGGTGATCGCCGCCGGCGAAAAGTGATCCAGGGATGCCGAAACATACACCGCCGAGCAACGCCGCTATGGCCATGCCGAAAAAACCTGCCCAAAAAGGATTCGAAAAGAAAAAATCCGGCACGCCTGCGCCTTTTGAGCCTGCGTCGATCAGCGGCTTTTCTTTAATCGCCATTGCTTAGACATAACATGGAGGCGAGTCTGGCGAAATAGCGCTTCCCGACATGCGCAGCTCTGCAGGATTTTCGCGACTCTAAATACTCAAAGCGCCGCTGATTTGTCCCGCGGCAAATTTTCCGCTTGGGCTGAATACAAGGCGTGATAAGCCAACGGACTAATGGCGGCTTAATCGATCACCAAAACCGCCTTCCCCTGCACCTGCCTGCTTTCGACCAGCTTCAAGGCGTCAGCGGCCCTGTCCAGCGGGAATCGCGCCGTGACCCGCGGCTTCACTTTTCCTTCCGTGTACCAACGGAAGAGTTCGGCGACATGCTCGCCATGGCGCTTCGGGTCGCGCATGGTGAACGCGCCCCAGAAAACGCCGACGATCTGGCAGCTCTTCAGAAGCGTCAGATTAAGCGGCAATTTCGGGATACCGGCCGGAAAGCCGACGACCAGGAACCGACCCTCCCAGGCGAGCGCCCTGACGGCTGGCTCCGCGTAGTCGCCGCCGACGGCGTCATAGACGACATGGGCGCCATCGCTCGATCCAAGTTTGGCGCACGCCGTCTTGATCGCGCTCGACAATGTCTTTTGTCCGTCCTTGTCGATTTCCTTCGGATAGATGACGAAATCATCGGCGCCGAGGTCGCGTGCGAAGGCGGCCTTTTCGGGTGAGGAAACGCCGGCGATCACTTTTGCGCCCATCGCCTTGCCGATTTCGATCGCGGCGGCGCCGACGCCGCCGGCGGCGCCGAGGATGAACAGCGTCTCGCCGGGCGCAAGATGCGCGCGGTCCTTCAGCGCATAATGCGACGTTCCGTAGGTCATCAGGAAACCGGCCGCTTCATCGAACGGCATTGCGTCGGGAATTTTCGCCGCCGCCTTGGCGTCGACGACAAGATCGGTCGCGTAACCGCCATGAAGCGTCATCGCCAGAACGCGATCGCCTTTCCTGAATTGCGTGACGCCTTCGCCAAGGGCGTCGATAATCCCTGCGACTTCGCCGCCCGGGGCGAAGGGTCGGGTCGGGCGAAACTGATACAGGTCGCGAATGATCAGCGTATCGGGGAAATTGACGCCCGCCGCCTTGACCGCGATCCGGATCTGCCCGGCGCCCGGCTCCGGCGTCGCAACCTCGACCAACCTCAGGCTGTCGGGTCCGCCAGCCTCGACGCTCATCATCGCTTTCATCGGTTTTCCTGTCGGTTCGGCTTGCGCAAGCGCGCCATCTTACGCATGGTCACGTCCGCCACAACGGGCAAAGGCAGATTCTTGAAGCGGAGGAACTCGATGCGGATCGTTTCAGCGGCGCTTGCGCTCGCTTTGCTGGCTTCGTGCGCGACGGCGGCGAAGGCGACGCTCAATGATCGATTCCGGGCGATCGGCCTCTCGGCGGAAATGGCGGATTGCATGGTTGACGATCTCGACGAGCGTCTTGACGATCGCGACCTGCAGGATCTGGCGCGCTATACGGTTGGCCTCTCGCGCGCCGACACGCCGATGCAGGCGGTCGACAGCCTCCTGAAGATCGACAATCCGCGCGCGGTCGCTGCGGTCGGAAGAGCCGCTTTCGGCTGCGTCACCGGGTTCGGCCGGTGAATTCATCGGCAACGCAGGCTGCTGCGCCGGCGCATGGCGTCGCCGCCAAGACCGATCCCTATGCCTGGTATGTGCTGGCGATCCTGACGCTGGTCTACACGTTCAATTTCGTTGATCGGCAGATCATCGCGATCGTATCCCCGGCGATCAAGGAAGAGCTTGGCCTTTCCGATTCCATGCTGGGGCTCTTGAAGGGGCTCGCCTTCGCCGTCCTTTACACGACGCTCGGCATTCCGATCGCCTGGGCGGCGGATCGCTGGAGCCGCGTCAACATCGTGACGATTTCGCTGGCGGTCTGGTCGGCGTTCACGGCGCTTTCCGGATTTGCGCAAAACGCGATGCAACTGACACTGGCGCGGGTCGGCGTCGGTATCGGCGAGGCGGGCGGCTCGCCGCCGTCGCATTCGATCATCTCCGACTATTTCCCGAAAGAAAAGCGGTCGACCGCGCTGTCGATCTATTCGCTCGGCATTCCGTTCGGCCAGATGTTCGCCTTCCTCGCCGGCGGCTGGGTCCTGCAAAATCTCGGCTGGCGGAATGCGTTCTTCGTCGTCGGCATTCCGGGGATCATTCTCGCAATCGTCCTTAAGCTGACGGTCAGGGAGCCGGTCCGCGGCGCGCAGGACGGCGTGGTCGCGAAAATCGCCTTCGGCGCCGGCGTCAGGGCGCTAATGAAAATTCCGTCCTATTGGGGGCTTGCGGCGGCGACCACCTTCGCTTCATTCACGGGCTACGGAGTCGGACTTTGGGTTGTCGATTTCTACCGGCGCACTTACGAATTGTCGTATACGGAGATTACGGTGCCGCTCGGCATCCTCAACGGCGTCGTTTACGGGATCGGCACCTGGGCCGGCGGATATCTGACCGACCGGGCCGGCAAGAAAGACAAGGGCGCGTATGCGTGGATACCGGGGGTCGCGATGCTGGCGACCATTCCCGCCGGCTGGCTGTCGATCTGGGCGGCGACGCCGTTCTGGGCGTTCTTCTGGTCTGCGCCCTTCCTGCTCGGCCTTGGCATGTATCTAGGGCCTTCTTTCTCGCTCATTCAGACGCTGGCGCCCGTCTCGCTCCGCGCGTTCGCCATCGCGTTCCTGTTCCTGATCCTCAATCTGATCGCGCTCGGGTTTGCGCCGCTCTGGGTCGGCTGGCTGTCCGACGTGTTCGCCGCCGCCCATGGCGAAGTGAACGGGCTGAGACTCGCTTTGACGACGCTTGGCGGGTCCAGCATCATGGCGGCGTTCGCCTTTTTCTGGACGGCGAAGAAACTCCCGGCGGACTGGGCGAAGGCGACCAGCGAAACCTGACAGAGGCGATAATGGCGACGAAGCGAACAGTCTCGGCTGCGGCGTCGGCGGCGAGGAAATCGAAAAGCAGTAGCCCGACAAGACCGAAAAAATCCGCGACTGCCGACATCAAGACGAAGCCGAACGAGGCGAGCGTCGATGCGTTCATTGCAATGGTCCCGAACGACGCGCGGCGCAAGGACGCCGAAGCCGCGCTGAAGCTGATGAAGAAAGCGACCGGGCTTCAGCCGAAAATGTGGGGGCCGTCGATCATCGGCTTCGGGTCCTATCGCTACAAATATGAAAGCGGCCGTGAAGGCGACATGTGCATGACCGGCTTCTCGCCGCGCGCCGCCGCGACGGTCTTTTATGTCATCGGCGGCGTGCCGGAGGATGATGCGCTTTACGCCCGGCTCGGCAAGCACAAACTTGGCAAATCGTGCCTCTACATCAACCGGCTCGCGGACGTCGATCTCGGCGTGCTGGAAAAAATCATCGCCAAGTCTGTCGCCTATATGAAGAAGACATATCCGACGGCCAAATAGCGCGCGCAAAAGGACGCGCCCGCGAGTTCCCCCAAGAAACCCGCGGGCGCATCGCCCCACCGACGACGAGGCTTGCGTTACGCCTTCTGGCGGCGTCGCGCGAAAAAGGTTCCGATGATGGCGCTGAGAAACAGCGCGAAGCTTCCGGGCAGGGGCGTTTCGAGCGGCGGCGGGTAATCGCCGCCCGGCGGGTCGAGATCAATCGGCGGCACTTCGCCGAGGGGAGGTTCGGGATCGCCGGGCTGGTCGCCGCCGGGAGGCGCCGGATCGCCCGGATTTTCGCTGATCGGCGGAACGGGGTCTGAAGGTCCCGCGTTGACGGGCGGGCCGACCG
>JBGSNB010000372.1:0-7856 GCA_041739835.1 Parvularculaceae bacterium
CTCGATGTCGCCGGCGCGCTTCAGCCGCCGCGGGTCGCGCGCCAGCGCGCGCACTCGGCCGCCATCCGCCAATAGCTGATCGATCAGGGCGGCGCCGATGAAGCCGGTGCCGCCAGTTACCGCAATGCGTTTCACACGCGCGCTTCTGCCAGCGCCTTGGGAACGGCCGACGGCGTCGGCTCGTCAAACTCGCCCGCCAGAAATTTTTGCTTGACCTTGGCGCGCGAGAGCTTGCCGGAGGAGGTCAGCACCATCGAATGTGGCCTGGCGAGAATGACCGTGGCCGGCGCGCCCGCGGCGCTCTGGATTGTTCTCGCGACTTCGCGGTGAACTTCGTCGAGCGCATCGGCGGTCAGGCCGCGGCGCTCCGCGACAACGACGATTTTCTCGCCGGCGCCGTCATCCACCGAAAAGGCGGCGACGCCGCCCTGACGCACGCCGTCGACTTTCTCGACCGCCCATTCGATGTCCTGCGGCCAGATATTGCGGCCGTTGATGATGATGAGGTCCTTGGCGCGGCCGGTGATGACGATGTCGCCATTGAGGAAATACCCCATGTCGCCGGTGTCGAGCCAGTCGCCTTCATACAGGCGCGCCGTCGCCTCGGCGTCGCTGAAATAGCCGGGCGTCAGGCTCGGCCCCTTGATGAAAATGCGGCCGACTTCGCGGTCTTTCAAAGTCGCGCCGTCGTCGCCGCGCACTTCGATCGCGTGGCCGGGCAGCGGTTTGCCGCACAGGACAAAGCCGCGGCTGTGTTCGGGCGAAGTGATCGCCGATGCCGGCTGCGCGACGCCGGACCGGTTATAGTGCCTCATGTCGACCTGATCGACATCGATCAGCGCGGCGATCTCGGTAAAGGAAATCGCCAGCGTCGCTTCGGCCATGCCGTAACTCGGCAGGAACGCTTTCGCTTCGAAGCCGGCCGGCGCGAACGCCTCGGCGAAGGCGCGCAGCGCTTCGGGACGCACCATGTCGCCGCCGATGCCGGCGATCCGGATCGACGAAAGATCCAGCGCGCCGTCTTCGGCTTTCGACGAGCGGCGCGCGCTCAATTCATAGCCGAAGGAGGGGCTGTAGGTGATCGTCGCCTTGTGTTCCGACATCACGCGCAGCCACAGCAGCGGACGGCGAACGAAGTCAGATGTCGCGATGAAATCGACCGACCGCTGGCCGTACATCGGCGCCAGCGCAAAACCGATGAGGCCCATATCGTGATAGAGCGGCAGCCAGCTTGAGGCGCGATCGGTTTCAACAAGCCTGAGGCCGTGTTTCGTAATGCCGTGGAGATTGGCGTTCACCGACTTTTGCGTGCCGATGACGCCTTTGGGCGCGCTGGTCGAACCGGACGAGTATTGAATGTAGCACATCTCGTTCGGCCCGAAGGGAACAGCGTCCTGCGCGGCGGCGAGCGTTTTCAATTCGTCGAAATCGAGGATGTCGACTTCGCTGTTGCCGCCGAGCGCCGCGGCGAGGAAATCCTTCAGCGACGCCGGACCGATTGCGGCGCTCGCCTTGGCGCCGTCGACCATCAACCGCACCTGGTTCAGATAGCCGTCCTTGCCGCCAAGATTGACGGGCAGCGGCATCGGCGCAGGAACAAGCCCCGCATATTGGCAGGCGTAAAACGTGATGAGGAATTCCGGGCTGGTCTCGGCGACCAGCGCGACACGCGCGCCACGCTCGAACCTCGCCGCCAGCTTGCGCGCCAGCGCACGCGCCCCGTCGCGCAGGGACGCGTAGGAAAGCGCCAGAGAAAGCTCGCCGCGCAGATTGAAGAAATTGCAGCCGGTCTCGCCCTGCGCCGCGTAGTCGAGCGCATCGGTCAAAGTCTCGAAAAGTTCGAGCCTCAGCGGCAGGTCGGCGCTGACGGTCGGCGTCGGCCGCGACGTTTCTCGGTTAAAGGACATCAACGCCCCCGACTTCCCAGTTCTTTTTCCCCAGCCCTCGAGCCATTTCGCCGTCTCTCCTGCCAGGGCGCCCGTCATCCTCATTCTACGCACGGCGGAAGGGTTTCCCCAAACAGCGCTCGCCTCCTCTCCCCTGAAGGCCGATCGGCGCGTCTGCTTGCGCCCGATGAGCGCCCGCCCCTTCAAATGCGAGTGACCGGCTGACATCGTTGCCAGCAGGACCGCAACCTTGGGCGGATACCGCCGCAGCGGTCAACGGGCAAGCGGCGGCGGCCGCAGGCGGTTTCAATTATTGCGCGCCCATATTTCAGGGGCTTGCAGCTTCGATGGTCCGGGCTGAGCCGTGGCGCCGCGTCGCAGCGTCTGCGCACATTGATTACGAGGCCGAAACAAAATCCGGTGAACAAGGGGTTAGCGCGTTGATAGCCGCATCCGTCCCCGGCCCACCGATAACTTTTTGTTGATTTCGCCGGCCGGCTTTGCCAGTTATCGCGCCGATCTCGGACGGGGACTGATTGAAGCGCAGGCGCAGTACGGCGCGCCGCGGCCATCTCAGCGCACTCCCGACAATTCCAGCAATGGGCCGTGAAGGCCGGGGAAGGATACCAATGGGCACAAGCTTGTGGCTGGTCATCGGGGCCGGCATGCTCGCCATTCTGTATGGCGTCGTCACCATTCAGCAGGTGATGTCACTGTCGGCCGGCAATGACCGGATGAAGGAAATCGCGGCGGCGATTCAGGAAGGCGCGTCGGCCTATCTCAAGCGGCAATATACGACGATCACGATCGCCGGCGTCGTCGTCTTCGCGATCCTCCTCTTCGCGCTCGGCCTCACGACTGCGCTCGGCTTCGCCGCCGGCGCCATCCTCTCGGGGGCGGCCGGGTATATCGGCATGCTGGTGTCGGTGCGCGCCAATGTCCGCACGACGCAGGCCGCTTCAGAAAGCCTCGCCAAGGGATTGTCGGTCGCTTTCCGCGCCGGCGCCGTGACGGGGATGCTGGTCGCCGGCCTCGCGCTGCTCGGCCTCGTCGGTTATTACGCGATTTTGACGGTCGGTCTCGGCAACGCGCCGGAGAGCCGCGCCGTTGTCAACGGCCTCGTCGCGCTGTCGCTCGGCGCTTCGCTGATTTCGGTGTTTGCGCGCCTTGGCGGCGGCATCTTCACCAAGGGCGCCGACGTCGGCGGCGACATGGTCGGCAAGGTCGAGGCCGGAATTCCGGAAGACGACCCTCGCAACCCCGCAACGATCGCCGACAATGTCGGCGACAATGTCGGCGACTGCGCCGGTATGGCGGCGGATCTTTTCGAAACCTATGTCGTCTCGGTCGCGGCGACGATGGTGCTCGGGTCGATCCTGTTTACGGCGAACGCGGCGGAATTCATGTTCTATCCGCTGGCGATCGGCGCCGTCTGCATCGTGACGTCGATCCTCGGGACCTTCGCCGTCCGTCTCGGCAAGGGCTCGAAGAACATCATGGGCGCCCTTTATCAGGGCCTGATCGCAACCGGCGTTCTGTCGCTCGTCGCCATCGCCTTCGTCACCAACCAGATCTTCGGCTTCAGCGAAGCCATCGGCGACGGCGGCTTCACCGGCGGCCACCTCTTTGCTTGCGGCGTCGTCGGCCTCGTCGTCACCGGCCTCATCGTCTGGATCACCGAATATTACACCGGCACCGGCTTTCGTCCGGTGAAGTCGGTCGCCGCCGCCTCGGTTTCCGGGCATGGCACCAATGTCATCCAGGGCCTCGCCGTCTCGATGGAAGCGACGGCGTTGCCGGCGCTCGTCATCATCGTCGGCATCATCGTCACCTTCAACCTTGCGGGCCTTTACGGCATCGCAACGGCGGTGACGACGATGCTGGCGCTCGCCGGCATGATCGTCGCGCTCGATGCGTTCGGCCCGGTCACCGACAATGCCGGCGGCATCGCGGAAATGGCCGGCCTTGAAGGCTCGGTGCGCGAGACGACCGATGCGCTCGACGCGGTCGGCAACACGACGAAAGCCGTCACCAAGGGCTACGCAATCGGCTCAGCCGGCCTCGGCGCGCTCGTTCTCTTCGCCGCGTATACGGAGGACATCAAGCATTTCGTCGCGCATCCCGACCAGTATCCGTTCTTCGCGGATGTCGTCGTCGATTTCTCGCTGTCGAACCCCTATGTCATCGCCGGCCTCTTGTTCGGCGGCCTGTTGCCGTTCCTGTTCGGCGGCATGGCGATGCAGGCGGTCGGCCGGGCGGCGCAGGCGGTCGTCGAGGAGGTGAGGAAGCAGTTCCGCGAAGATCCAGGCATCATGGCCGGAACTTCCAAGCCGAACTACGCGCGCGCGGTCGACATGCTGACGCGGGCGGCGATCAAGGAAATGGTCGTCCCCTCGCTGCTCCCGATCCTGTCGCCGATCGTCCTCTATTTCGTCATCGGCATGGTCGCGGGCAAGTCGGCGGCGCTATCCTCTGTCGGCGCGATGCTGATCGGCGTCATCATCACCGGGCTTTTCGTCGCGGTGTCGATGACCTCGGGCGGCGGCGCCTGGGACAACGCCAAGAAGCTGATCGAGGAAGGCTTTACGGACTCGACCGGCAAGCTGCACAAAAAAGGCTCGGACGCCCACAAGGCGGCCGTCACTGGCGACACCGTCGGCGACCCTTACAAGGATACGGCAGGGCCGGCGGTGAACCCGATGATCAAGATCACCAACATCGTCGCGCTGCTCTTGCTGGCGGTCCTCGCCGGCGGCGCCTGAGACGGCGGCAAACGATCAGACAACGGACAAACCCCGCCGGAGACGGCGGGGTTTTTCTTTGTTCGGCGGTTGCCGCCGCGAAGGCGAAAAAAAAGTCCCCGCCGTAGCGGGGACTTGGATCAGGGAGGGCGGGGCGGGTTTGCGGCCGCCCCTTCTTGTCGTTCAGTCCTAGAACTTCTTGCGGACCGTCACGCCATAGGTGCGCGGCTCGTTGAGGTAGCCCGAGAAGGAGCCCGCCTGCGCGACCGACGGGAAGGCCTGAATGATGTATTTGTCATTCAGCGCATTGCGCATCCAGCCCTGGATCTCGAAGCCGTTCTCCCAATTGAGACCGACGGAGAGATTCAGCTGCTCGGTGTTGCGCGAGGCGACGGAAGCGGGAACGTTTTCGATCGCCTGCGTGTCGGTCTCCGCTTCGAATTCGCCGCGGAGATAGCCGTCAAGGCCGGCGCTGAGCTGCTGGGTGTAGGTCAGCGACGCCGCAAAGCTCCAGGGCGCGATGCCGGCAGGCGTAAGGCCCGACGCATCGAAGGTGGTTGCGCCCGGAACCGCGCACGCCGCCGGCGCAGCGCCGACGAAGGAAGCGCAAGGCGCGTTCGGGAACGAGTCGTATTCCGGGTCGAGATAGGTGACCGCGAAAGTCGCAACCAGCGGATCCCAAGGCTGCCAGAGCGATTCAACCTCGAAGCCGCGGACCGACTGCTCGCCGGCGTTGGCGAGCACGAAGCCCGTGCCATTGAAGATGTTCGACTGGAACCCTTCAATCGTCTGGTCGAACAGGGCGACGTTGATATAGCCCTGATCGAATTTCGCCTTGAAGCCGACTTCATAGAGCGTCACGTCTTCCGGTCCGGCGGCGCGGCCGAAGCCGAACGCATCGGGCGGCGAAGAGTCGGACGACAGGTTGACCGCCGACGCCTTCCAGCCTTTCGAATAGGTGAAATAGGCATTCAGCCAGTCGCTGACGTCATAGGCGGCGCGCAGCGTGTAGGTGACCTTGTCGCCTTTGAAGATGCCGTCTTCGTTCGCGTTCGGATAATTGACCTGCGGATCGAAGAATTGCAGCGGGGTGAGGGCGAGCGCCGAGTTGCAGAGCAAGAGCGGGTTGGCCGTGCAAGGGGTGACGCTGATGACGCCTGCGGCGCCGCCGACGGTCGTCGCCGCCCCGGGATCGGCGAACACCGCCGGTGCAACTGCCGCCGGGTTGAACGGAAGACCGCCGAACATCGCGATGTTCGCCGGCGTCGGCGGCAACATGGTTAGCTGCGCGAACGCGCCGCCAAAACCGACCTGAACGAGGTCGAGATTGGACAGCGCCTCAGTCAACAGGCTGTTGGCGATCACTTCCTTCTTGTCGTCGAGATAGGCGACGCCGCCCGAAATCGTCAGCCGCTCGGTGAGGTGAAAATCAAGCTGGCCGAAGATCGAGAAGGACGTGTTGTCCATCTGGTAGTCGCCGAAGACGCCGGTGCCGTTGGCGAAGAACGAGCCGGCCGGCAGCATCACCGCCGCCTCAAGCGAGCCGAGTGCGCCGGGCGCGCCAAGCAGGGCCGTAAGGTTGTCGGCGAAGCCGCGGGCTTCCGGGCCGAAGATGACGTCGCGATGGGAATTGACGCTTTCGTCGAAGAAGAAACCGCCGACCAGCCAGTCGACGGTGTTGTCGCCGGTCGACGCCAGGCGGATTTCCTGCGTGAAAGTCTTGAATTCACGATCCTGCGGATTGGTGATGACCGCGGCGGCGCTGAAATCGGCGTCGGTCTGCGAGGAATCCGATTGTTCGCGATAGGCGGTGATCGAGGTCAGCGCGGCGCCGCCGAAATCCCAGTCCATCTGGCCGGAAATGCCTTTGCCGGTCAGCTCGTTGGTGACAGGCTCGTCGAACGCGACCGAAAAGTCGCGATCGGCGGCGCTGTCGATGATGCGGCCGAGACCAAACGGCGGCGGCGCGCCGATGGCGACAGTCGTCACAGGCCCGTTAATCAGCTGGACCGCGCCGCAGCAGCGCTCGTCGATCTTGTTGTAATCGCCGATGACGCGGAAGGTGACATTGTCGGTCGGCTCGAACAGCAGGTCGGCTCTGATCGCCCAGCGGTCGCGCTCGTTGAGGTCGGAGCCGTCAACGACATTCGTGTAATAGCCTTCGCGGTTATTGGTGCTGCCGGAAAGGCGGAAAGCGAGGTTTTCCGAAATCGGGCCGGTCAGCGAACCGCGGAACAAGACCTCGTTGAAGCGGCCATAGGTCGCTTCAACATTGCCGCCCCACTCGAATTCAGGCCGCTTCGTCGTGATCGAAATCGCGCCGGCCGACACGTTCTTGCCGAACAGCGTCGATTGCGGGCCGCGCAAGATCTCGACGCGCTCCAGCACCGGCAAATCGAGGATCGCCGCCGCCGAGCGCGAGCGATAGACGCCGTCGATGAAAACGCCGACCGAGCTTTCGATGCCGGGGTTGTTCGCGCCATTGCCGAAGCCGCGGATGATGAAGTTCGTCTGCGACGAATTCTGCAGCTGGCTGATGCGCAAGCTCGGCACCATTGTCTGCAAGTCGAACAGGTCCTGCACATTCGACTGCTCGATTGACCGGTCATCGACAACGCTGACCGCGATCGGCACTTCCTGCAGCGTCTGTTCCCGCTTGGCGGCGGTGACGATGATTTCGTCGGTTTGCGCGTAGGCGGCCGTTGACGCGATCGCGCCGGCCGCGGCGCCGCAAAGCAGACGTCCCGTAATCTTAACGAGACCCTTGGACACTCTCATGGATAACCCCTTTTTGCGCCCCTCCCTGACGGGGCAGATTGGCGTTTACCGTGTTCTGGACGGCAATCGCGGATTTCGCAGTATTTGCGCGGCAATTCGTGTGCGTAAAGTAAACGCGCACGACGATTCTGCTCCAATGCGTTAAGCGTCACAAATTTACAACAAGCGTTTTACCGGCGCGCCGGGCGCCGCCGATCCATGCTGCATTGCAACAAATTCTGTCGCCGGTCCAACGGGCCGCCGGCGACATCGAAAAGGAAGCAGGATGGTGGGCGCGGCAGGGTTCGAACCTGCGACCCCTACGGTGTGAACGTAGTGCTCTACCGCTGAGCTACGCGCCCTTGATCTCCATGCGGCGTTCTGGGCGCTCCTCATAGCCGCCGGCGCGTCGGGGTCAAGCCGGCCGATCCGCGCGCTTGCGTCAGGCCGAAACGGCGGCCGAGCGACGGCG
>JBGSNB010000394.1:0-2742 GCA_041739835.1 Parvularculaceae bacterium
GTCAGCCGCGAGGGCGTTCAGCGCGACCTCCTGCCGCTGATCGAGGGCGCGACGGTCGCGACCAAATACGGGCCGGTCAAAACCGACCATATCCTGTTTATCGCCTCGGGCGCGTTTCACCTGTCGAAGCCCTCGGACCTTCTCCCCGAACTGCAGGGCCGGCTGCCGATCCGGGTCGAGCTTGACGCGCTGACGAGGGACGATCTGCGCCGCATCCTGACCGAGACGGAAGCGAGCCTTGCCCGGCAATATGAGGCGCTGCTGGCGACGGAAGGGGTCCGGCTCTCCTTCACCGAGGACGGCATCGACGCCCTTGCGGACGCCGCGGCGGCGGTCAACGCCGCGGTCGAGAATATCGGGGCGCGGCGCCTGGCGACCGTCCTTGAGACCGTTCTGGAGGATCTCTCCTTCGCCGCCCCCGACCGGGCGGGCGAAGCGGTGGCGGTCGACGCCGCCTATGTCGAGGCGCGGATCGGGAAAATCGCCCGGAATATCGACCTTTCACGCTATATTCTCTGACCCTTCGGCGTGGCCAGACTGCCACAGGAACGGCCGCCCCGGTCTTTGCGTTTCGTTAATGGCGGGTTAAGCTCGACCTTTCAGGGGATTGAGTGGGGCCATGGCCATGGCGGACGGTTCACGTGTGACATCAAGGCTACGGAACAGCTTCCGTTCGCGATTCGACGCAGATCCGCGTTTTGCAATGTCGGGCGAGTCGGAAAGGCGGCCCGAGCGCCGTGAAGACGACAGCCCGGTAAAAACGTCGGAAGGAAAAATACGTCCGCGCATCGCCTTCACAGGCGAAGAATATGGATTCGGCTATAAAGCGACCGCGTGCTTTCTTCACGAGGCTTGTCAACATGAAACCGTACCAGACGCTGGCTTGAGCCGATGGGCGCGCACCGAACGCGAGCTCAAGGAAGCCAGCAAGAACAACAAATTCGATTATCATAAGTCCATTCCGCAGCCGCTGCGCACCAAAGAGCAGGCGCTGCTTGCTGTGCAGCAGGGAACAGCTGACTTCGCGCTGATCCCCTTTTATAATCCCTACGCCGGTTATGATTTTGAATCGCTACGCGCGCTTGCCAGCCTTTTCACATTGCGCGGCGTGTTTCAGATTGCGGAAACCGATACGCTTTGCCTCGCCGTTCATGAATCGCAACTTTACGACATCGTTCAGTCTGCGCATCCGGGAACCGGTTTTTCCGCCCTTCAACGCCGCCTCCGTAAAAGTTGGGGCGCGGTGGACAGCGGCAGCGGCAACCGGCCGGGCGAAATCAATGTGGAGATGCCGCGCGCCGGTCTTCCGATCGACATGTCGGATCAAAAACTGATCCGTGACCGGATCGATGTCGTCTTCGCTGGCCCCGAAGCTTCGCGGCGCTGCAAATCGCGGCTCGATGGAATGCGAGCGATCGGTGTCGCAGTTGAAGAGATTGCGCAGATGGTCGAGCCACACCGCGAACTCGCGCGGCGCGCGCGCTCGACGGTCAACACATCGCGCCAGACGAATACGCTCTATGACCCGATCTCCGGTGAGACGCGTTTTTATTCAACGCTCGGTGCCGAAGCGCAGGACGGAAAACTTTTCGGCATGGTCCTTCCCTACGAAGTCGCCATGCGCTCGTCGGACTACATTATCATCGATCACAATTTCGATGATGCGCCAGGCGAGAAAACACGCTTCATGGCGGTTGAAATCAACCCGGATGAAACGCTTTACGAAGACGCCTATAGAACGACGGACGCGAAGACGCGCTACTGGATCAATCGCCTGAGGCGCGTGGCGGCCGGCGCGCCGAATATGGCGTCTAAATCGTTTGGCGCCGCTGGCGGGTTGATGACACTGATCGGCGCTATTTATCTCGCGGTTGGCATTCGTGGAATGCTTGGATATCCTGGCATTCCCCTATGGGAGGCGCCAAGCTGGATGGTGTTTGGCGGCGATCTGAGCGCGACCGCAATCGGCGCCGCACTATTTGTCCTTGGCGTCGCCGCCATAATTGCTGGGCGCACCGAATCCACGCCACCGAAAGGCGTTCGAGTGATGCTGAAATTCCGCCGCAATTCGACGGCGGCCTCGATTGGAGACGTTGAAGACTTCCTCAGGAATTACGGCGTCCGACACGCCGTCACTCGCCTAGATGAGGATAGCGAACGCGATCAGCCCGCGGGCATCATGCTCGACATCGAATTTGATCAAGTTGATTTTCGTCACGATTTCATCAGCATGTTTACGCGCCGCCTGCGCGGGTCTGTCGCCAACGGCGCGATGAAAAAAGCGTTTCAGCGTTGGAAAAACCGCGGCGTTCTTGTTTTGGCCGCAATGCCGATCGAAAAAGGCCAGATGCAATTGCCTAAACAGGCGCAGCGCCGCTGGTGGAACGAGGCGGTCGTGCAGTGGGCCGCGGATTTCGGCGAGACGATGTTCATCCGCCTGTCGCGCCTCCTCGTCTATGTCCTCCCGGTCGCGGTCGCCGCCTATGTCGTCTGGCAACTGCTGGGCGGCGGCAAGGAGTAAGCGGTCGTCCGGGGACGGATCAAAATTGCGGCTTAAGGGCGCGGGCTCCGTCCCGAGCCTTTTTTCTTGAGGAAGACGTAAAAAGCGCCGGCGCCGCCGTCCTTCGCCTTTGCCGGCGCGACGCGGGCGATTTGCGCCTTCAGCGGCGCCGCCTCGATCCAGTCGAGAAAGCGCGCACGCACGGAAGGGTCGGGGACGCGGCAGGCGTCGAGCTTGCCGAA
>JBGSNB010000414.1:0-2731 GCA_041739835.1 Parvularculaceae bacterium
GCGCAGCGCCGTCGCCGCCGGATGCGGCCGGTCGGCCGCCGACACGACGCAAAGGCGTTCGAGCCGCTCAGCGAATTCTTCCGCGAAGGCCAGCGCGACCATGCCGCCATAGGAAGCGCCGACAAAGGCGGCGAGCGTCGGGCGGCGTATCTGGTCGAGCGCAAAGGCGAGCGCCCGCGCCTGGTCATGTGTTGAAATCGTTCGCGCGGTCTCGCCGGGATTGGGCAGGAAATCGAAACCGAGCGCGCAGAACCTTTGCAGATCGATTGCGCCGCCTCGCGCGATGATCTCGCTCCACCATCCGGCCTCGTTCTCGCAATCGGCGACCATCCGGCCCGCCGATATGCCGCCCGACACGGCGACGATCGGCAAGGCGGGATCGCCGTAAAGCCGCAGGTTGATTTCCGGCCGCGCAAGCTTTTCCCCGGACTGCAGGCGAAAATCGGCCGGCAACAGGACGCAGATGTCGAAAGCGTCGGCTGCGCGATGCGGCGTTTCAGGAAGTCGTTCGGCGGCGGTCATGGGTCGGCCTCTGCAATCCCGTCTTCGACCCAACAAGACATTCGCAGAGACCAAATCGGACGCGGCTAGAGCCGCTTTGTCGTCCGACTCATCTCTCGAAACGGCGCGCCGTTTCGAAGGAATTGGCACCTTTCCGAATAACAGGTCGTGTTATCCGGCGGTTGCCCCAGCGTCGAAGGGCCTTATCCCTCAGCTGGTCTTGATGAGCGTTGCGGCGAAATTAGCTGCAAAAATCCGTTCGTCAACCGGAAAAAATGCGCGTCTTACGGCTTGGCGCGAAAGATCCGTGGACGAATGATCCCCCGGCGGCGGCGAGCGCGGCTCTAAGCGCTTGTTTAAACTCGGATTTTTCAGACGACAGAAATCACCTTGATCGGCATCCGGGATGCCGGTAAAATAGTCGCACACAGCCAATTTTTAGCATTTAATGCTAGTTTGGATAAAAATTACTCGCAAGCGCAGCATTTTTTGCTTGCAGCCGCCGGCGACGCCCCCTTAGCGTCGGCGCGATCCCGCCGGCGGGCGCAGACGCTGGCGCAACCTGCAACAACACGCGAAGAGGAAACGCGTTTCGACGATGTTGAAGTTCACCGATCTCGATCGAAAAACGCCGCGAAAGCGCGCCGCCGAGGCGCGCCTGCGCGATTTTCGCGAGATCTATCAGCGCTTCTCCGTCGGCGAGGCCGAAATGCAGGCGTCGCGCTGCAGCCAGTGCGGCGTGCCGTTCTGCCAGGATCATTGTCCGCTGACGAATGATATTCCCGACTGGCTCCGACTTGCGGCCGAAGGACGCCTCAAGGAGGCCTACGCCCTCTCCGCCGCCACCAACAACATGCCGGAAATCTGCGGCCGCATCTGCCCGCAGGATCGCTTGTGCGAAGGCGCCTGCGTCATCGAACAATCCGGACACGGAACGGTTACGATCGGCGCTGTCGAGCAATTCATCACGGAAACCGCTTTCGAAAACGGCTGGGTCGAACCGATCGCCGTCGGTGCGCCGCTCGGCAAGTCGGTCGGCGTGATCGGCGCAGGGCCGGCGGGCCTTGCCGCCGCCGAAGAACTTCGCAAGGCGGGCGTCGAGATCGTCCTCTATGACCGCCATGACCGGGCGGGCGGCCTTCTCGTCTACGGCATTCCGAATTTCAAGCTGGAAAAGGAAATCGTCGCGCGCCGCATTCGCCGTCTTGAAGAAGCGGGCGTCGAGTTCCGGTTGAATTTCGAAGTCGGCCGCGATGCGAGCCTTCATGATCTTCGCGACCGCCACGACGCGGTGCTGATCGCGACCGGCGTTTACAAGGGCCGCGACCTCGAGATCGACGGCGAGACGGCGGACGGCGTCACGCCGGCGCTCGATTACCTCGTCGCCTCGAACCGCAAGGGGCTCGGCGACACAGTCGCCGATTTCGACAACGGGCGCCTCGATGCGCGCGGCAAGCGCGTTGTCGTGATCGGCGGCGGCGACACTGCGATGGACTGCGTCAGGACCGCCGTGCGCCAGGGCGCGACCAGCGTTTCCTGCCTCTATCGCCGCGACCGGGCCAACATGCCGGGTTCAGCGCGCGAGACCGCGAACGCCGAAGACGAAGGCGTCATTTTCGAATGGCTCGCCGCCCCGACGCAAATCCGCGCGACCGAAGGGCGCGGCCTTTGCGTCGAGGCGGTCCGCACGCAGGTTGGCGCGCGCGACGCCACGGGCCGTCAGGCGGTCAGCGAAATCCCCGGCTCGGCGTTCTCGCTTGAGGCGGACCTCGTCATCAAGGCGCTCGGCTTTGAAGCCGAGGACCTGCCGACGCTTTTCGGCGCGCCGCAGCTGAAAGTGACGCGACGCGGCACGATCGAAACGCGCAAAGGGTCGCTCGAGACGCGCATGCCGGGCGTTTACGCCGCAGGCGACATCGTGCGCGGCGCCTCGCTCGTCGTCTGGGCGATCGTCGATGGTCGAAAGGCGGCGGATGATATTATGTCGTCGCTGCGGACTACCGCGACGACACTTCTCGCCGCAGAATAAGCCAAGCAGCATTGCGGCGCCCCATGAAAACCCCGATCGATCTCTATCTCGAAAACCGTCAGGCGCTGATCGACGCCGGCGCCTATGATCCGGCGTCCGAGCGCGACGCCTGCGGCGTCGGCCTCGTCGTCGCGCTCGACGGCAAGCCGCGCCGTGAGATTGTCGAGATGGCGATCGCGGCGCTGAAAGCCGTCTGGCATC
>JBGSNB010000425.1:0-6945 GCA_041739835.1 Parvularculaceae bacterium
CGGCCGCCGCCGCCGCCATGCCAATGATCGCCAGCACGCCGTCGCGTTGCGCCAGCGCCAGCGCAAGGATCGCCGCCGCGACCGCCGGCGGCAGGTTTCCGAGGAACGGGATCGGCAGGATCATGATCAATCCGAGGACAAGGAAAACAGCGCCGATAAACCGCGCGCCGAGATTGCAGGTGATGACCTGCCAGCGCGGGTGGACGAGTTTTTCGATCCACAAAAGACGCCTTTCGAGCTCATCGACGGCGTCAAGCAGCTTCTGGCGCGTGATCGTCAGCCGCTTCACCGATTTCGGCAGTAACGGGGTCTTGAATCCGAGCATCAGCTGAATCGCGAAGAGCGAAAGAATGACGCCGACGACCGTCGGCACCCCGGGCGGCATCGGCAAGAGGACCGGCGCAACGATGATGAGGATGCTCATGCCGAACGCGCGCGGCCCGAGCGCTTCGATGATCTCGGCGGCGTTCACCTTGCCCTCGCCGCTCTTGCGGATCGCGGCGCGCAGCGGCTCGTAGATCGGCGACGCCTGATGTTTCGGCTCGCGAGTCCCGGCTCTCATTGAATTATCGCACTCCTCAAGCCGTTTCGCCCCCGACTCCCGCGGCCAGAAGCGCGAAAATCAACAAGCCGAGCGCGATCCGGTAATAGGCGAAAGGCAGGAAGCCGTGACGCGAAATGAAGCCTATCACCGCGCGGACGACGAACAGCGCCGAAACGAATGCGGCGACAAAACCGATCGCGACCATCGCGGCGCCGTCGGCGGTGATCTGGTCGCGCGCCTTGTAGGCGCCGTAGGCCGCCGCGCCGAACATCGTCGGAATCGCGACAAAGAACGAGAATTCGGCCGCGGCCGGCCGGTCGACGCCCATCAGCCGCGCGCCGATAATAGTCGCGCCCGACCGCGACACGCCGGGAATGAACGCCATACACTGCACGGCGCCTATCTTCAGCGCCGTCAACGGATCGATCGCCTCGGCATCGGTGAACTTGATCGCCAGTTTCATCCTCTCAATGACGATGAAGACGGCGCCGCCTAGAATGAGGGTCGTCGCTACGATCTCGGGCCGGAACAGCGCGGTCTTGACGAAATCGCCGGCAATGATCCCGATGACGACGGCTGGCAGGAAGGCCGCCAGAATGCCGAGCACAAACCGCCGCGCCGCCCGATCGCTCGGCATCGCCAGCGCCTTCGCCCAAAGGCGGCTCCAATAGGCGACGCAGACCGCGAGGATGGCGCCGAGCTGGATGACGATTTCAAAAACGCGTCCCGGCGGCGTCTGCACGCGGAAGAAGTCGACGAGCACGATCAGGTGCCCGGTTGACGACACCGGAATAAACTCGGTCAGCCCCTCGACAATGCCGAGCAGGATGGCGGCGAGCCAGAGAAAGTCGGCGGCGGCGTCGGTCGCCTCGTTGGTCTGTTCATCCATCTTGATGCCGCCTGCCGATCCTTCAAGGCGCTTTCGTCGCTCCCGCCCTATGCCGCTTCTCGCCGACGGGCAATCAGCAGCGACGACGGCGCATCATTTGCCGAGCGCTGTCTTGAACGTCGCCTCGGTCTTGGATTTGACCTCATCGAGCGAGACGCCGTCCGCGAGTTCGATGAGGGTCATGCCCTTGCCGCGCTCGACCTCGAAGACGCCAAGATTGGTGATCACCATGTCGACAACCGCCTTGCCGGTCAGCGGCAGCGAGCATTGGCGAAGGAGCTTGGGCTCGGCGGACTTCGAAGCGTGGTCCATGACGACGACGACGCGCTTGACGCCGGCGACGAGATCCATCGCGCCGCCCATGCCCTTGACCATCTTTCCGGGGATCATCCAGTTGGCGAGATCGCCGGTCTCGGAGACCTCCATCGCGCCAAGGATCGAAAGGTCGATATGGCCGCCGCGGATCATCGCGAACGAATCCGCAGATGAGAAATAGGAGGAGCCCTTGAGCTCCGTGATTGTCTGCTTGCCGGCGTTGATCAGGTCGGGATCGACCTCGTCGTCATAGGGAAACGGCCCCATGCCGAGCATGCCATTTTCCGATTGCAGAGTGATATGCATGCCTTGCGGGATAAAATTCGCGACCAGTGTCGGAATGCCGATGCCGAGATTGACGTAGAAGCCGTCTCTTAACTCTTTCGCGGCGCGCTGCGCGAGCTTGTTGCGATCCCACCCTGCGGCGAAATTGGACATCAGGCGGACTCCCTCTGGCGGACGGTGCGCTGTTCGATGCGCTTTTCGAAAGTTCCCTTGACGATGCGTTGCACGAAGACCCCCGGCGTGTGGACGATATTCGCGTCAATGCCGCCGAGCGGAACGATCTCCTCGACTTCCGCGACTGTCGTCTTGCCGGCTGTCGCCATCATCGGATTGAAATTGCGCGCGGTCTTCCGATAAAGAAGATTGCCATCCGGGTCGGCCTTCCACGCCTTGACGATCGCAAGATCGGCGACAAGTCCCGTCTCGAGAATATAGGTCTCGCCGTTGAAGACTTTTTGCTCCTTGCCTTCCGCAATCAGCGTGCCGACGCCGGTTCGCGTGTAAAAGCCCGGAATGCCGGCGCCGCCGGCGCGGCAGCGTTCGGCGAGCGTTCCTTGCGGATTGAATTCCAGCTCAAGTTCGCCGGAGAGATATTGCCGTTCAAATTCCTTGTTCTCGCCGACATATGACGAGATCATCTTCTTCACCTGACGCGTGTTCAACAGCATGCCGAGGCCGAAGCCGTCGACGCCGGCGTTGTTCGAAATCACGGTGAGGTTTTTGACGCCGGACTCGCGAATGGCGAGGATAAGGTTCTCGGGAATGCCGCACAGGCCAAAGCCGCCCGCCATGATCGTCATGCCGTCGAATAACAGCCCGTCGAGCGCCGTCCGCGCATCCTTGCAAATCTTGTCCATGGGACCTCCTTTGCGGCGCCCGTCGTTAGCCGAATTGCGCGCAAAGGTCTATGTGCGCCAGCGCGCTTAGGCGGCCTCTCGCCGCGTCCGCGATGTCGCGACGATCGAAACCGGCTTTGCCGGATCGGGGCCGGGCTTTTTCGGGCGGAGGCCCTTGGCGAACAGGCGCGCCGCCTCGAAATGGATGGCGGCGACGATCTTCAGCGTCATCAGCGGATAGCGGAAAAAAGCGGCGACGAGCGCGGCGTCCGTCATCGCCTGACGCTCGCCCGAAAAAGCGGCGTAGAAGATCGGGCCGTCGGCGTCGGTCTGGCGGATCGTCACTGATACATCGCCGGCGGGCGGCTTCAGCCGGAAATGGTAACGATGGTCCATGTCCATGAAGGGCGACACGCGAAACGACTTGTCGGCTGATTGCCGGATGACGCCGTCCTCCTCTTCGGCCGGGATCAGGTAGGAATGCATCCCCCCAAAGGTGTTGCGGACTTCGTAGAGAACCGCCTCCAGCCGCCCTTCCGCGTCCTCACAATAATAGACCGAGAGCGGATTGAAGACGAATCCGAGGATGCGAGGATAGCACAACAGCTCGATGCGGCCGTCGCCGCGAAAGCCGGCGCCCCACAACATCGCGCGAATGCGCGCGCCGATCGGCGTTGCATCCTTGTCCGCGTGATCGCGATCGAAAAACGAAAACAGGTTGAAGCGGTTGTGCGAGAAGAACCGGCACCGCGCCGCGGCTTCGTCGATGCGGTCGAGATCGATCAGCATCGAAAAGACGCGATAGGCGAAAGCGTGCCCGACCGGCCGGAGGCGCCGATGCGTGACGCGTCCGTGGAAGAGCGAAACGGGCGACGCGGTCATTCCGCCGCCATCGCCATCGGCGACGCCCCGCGCCAGATGCGTCCCGAATCGCCAGCGACGCTCCAGGGGCGGCGCAGGCCGCCGAGATCTTCTGCGACGGCAAGACCCGCCTGCAGCCCGTCTTCGTGAAAACCGCTGCCGAAATGCGCGCCGCAAAACCAGACGCCGCCCTCGCCCTGCAGCGACCACAGCTCCTTTTGCGCCTTGCCGGCTTCGATGTTGAACATCGGATGATCATAGTCGAATTCTGCGATGATGGCGTCGTCACGCACCGGCGCCGCCGGATTGAGCGTCACGAAAATGTCGCGCCGGCAATCGAGGTTCTGCAACAGGTTCATCCAATAGGTGACCGAGGGCGCACCCGCGCCGCCTTCGTAATTCCAGCTTGCCCAGGCGCGTTTGCGCCGCGGCATCAGCCGCGCGTCGAAATGCATGACCGCGCGATTGGATTGATAGGCGAAGGCGCCCAGCAATGCGCGCTCTCGGCCGGTCGGCTGCTTCAGAAGCGCGAGCGCGCGATCCGCGTGCGTCGCCAGCACGACCGCATCGAACCTGTCAATGTCGCCGCGCTCATCGGTGACGATGACCCCGTTCGGGGTCCGTTCGATCCCGGCGACGCCAAGGCCAAGCCGCGCTTTGTCGCGGACCGGTTCGCTGATGCGCTCGACATAGCGTCGCGAGCCGCCGACGACCGTGCTCCAGCGCGGCATGTTCGAGGTCTGCAAGAGCCCGTGATTGGCGTAGAACCGAAATAGCGACGCCGCCGGATAATCGAGCACTTTCAGCGAGGGCGTCGACCAGATCGCCGCCGCCATCGGCTCGAGGAAGCGGCGGACGAACGGCGTCGAAAAGCCGCGCTCGGCGACAAAGGCGCCGAGCGACACGCCATCATCGAGGCCTCGTTTCAGGGCGGCATTGGCCTCGCGATTGAAGCGAACGATGTCGGCGAGCATCGACCAGTGCGACAGCGACGCAAAGCTCGCCCGATTTGCGAACAGTCCCGAAGCGCCGCGGCTTGAGAACTCGACCCTGCCCCCGTCCATTGAGACGCCGAAGGACATGTCGGTGCTGGCGACGTCGACTCCAAGGCGCTCAAACAGGGCGGTGAGGTTTGGATAATTCGGCTTGTTGAAAACGATGAAGCCGGCGTCGACCGGGACCGCCTTGCCGTCGACAAAGACATCAACCGTATTGGCGTGGCCGCCGAGCCGCCTGTCCTTTTCATAAAGGACGACGTCATGGCGGGTCGCCAGCAGCCAAGCGGCCGCAAGGCCCGACACCCCGCTGCCGACGATAGCGATGCGAAGCCGCTTTCCGGCCCCCGGACTGGCGGCCGAATGGCCCCTCGCGTCGAATGGCATGTATTCTCACTTTCAAGGCGGGAGCTTCGCTCCGGCGACAGTCCATCCTACGCACGGCGCAGGAGGGTGGATTAATCCTGTGCGGCCGCGCTAGGGTCTAGGGCATCAGTGATCCAAGTCGCCGGCCGGCCGTAAAAGAGCGGTAAAGGCTTGAGGCGGCGCGATGTTCGGCGGATTGGCGCGAAAGATGACGGTGACAGGACCGGCGATGGCGGCGGCGACCAGCCCGGACCAGATGAACGCCCTCTTGATCCGCGTCGCCTGTCACAGCGATCGCGACGCGTTCAACGCGCTTTTCCTGTATTTCGCCCCACGCATCAAAAGCTATTTGATGAAGCTCGGCGCCGCCGCCGACCTTGCCGACGATCTCGCCCAGGAGGCGATGCTGAAAGTCTGGCGCAAGGCGAAACTGTTCGATGCATCGAAGGCGTCGGCCTCAACATGGATATTCACGATCGCCCGCAACCTGCGGATTGACGCGGCGCGGCGCGCGGCGCGGCCGGCGCTCGACCCTGAAGATCCCGCCTTCACGCCGGAGAACGATCCGCTCGCGGATGTGCAGATCGAGAGATCCTCGCGCGATGAGCGCATCCGGGCGGCGTTTGGCGCGCTGCCGCCGGCGCAATATGAGGTGGTGCGGCTTCATTTCGTTGAGGACCTCGCTCATTCCGAAATCGCCGAACGCCTGAACCTGCCGCTTGGCACTGTGAAATCGCGCCTAAGACTGGCCTTTGATAAGATCAGAAAGGATCTTGGTGACAGCGTTGGATAATATTCGTCATCATCCCAAAGCCTTGACGCTCGCCGCCTATGCGGCGGGCACGCTTGATGAAGCGCGCGGCGTCGTCATTGCGACGCATCTGTCGCTCTGCGCCGAATGTCGGCTGGCGGTGCGCGATTATGAGGCGATCGGCGGCGCATGCCTTGAGGCGATCGATCCGGTCGCGATGAATGCGAGCGCACAGGACAGTTTCTGGGCGCGCGCCGGGGGGCAGGAAAAGCCCGGCGCGCCCGCGTCGATGCGGGCGGCGAATGATTTCGCGCTTGACGCCGCGCACCCGCTCGCTGCCTATCTGAGGAACGGCATCGACGCGATCGAATGGCGCACGGTCGCCCCCGGCCTCGCGCAGCATGTGATTCCGGCCGAGGGATATCGGCCGGGCGTGCTGCGGCTCTTGAAGATCGCGCCTGGCGTCAAGATTCCGAAACACACGCATGGCGACGAGGAGCTGACCTTGATCCTGCGCGGTTCCTATACAGACGAAGTCGGCGACTTTGCGCGCGGCGATCTCGCTGATCTCGACGGCGACGTGCTGCATGCGCCGCTGGCGACCGGCGATGAGCCTTGCATCTGCCTGATCGCGACCAGCGCCCCTCTGCGCTTCCGCAGCCTTGTCGGGCGGGTCGTTCAGCCGTTTATCGGCCTTTGATCAAGAGCTTCACCGGCGCGTCATCGCTGAATTGACGCTGGCGCGGGCCGAAACGTTGCGTTCAATTGGCCATTCGATGAGGCGTTCTGCGATTGCGGCGAAATGGCGGCGGCCGCCGTTCCTTTTTGGCATGAAGCCCCTATTTCCCTCTCATGCCGGCGACGGCGAACAACAAGAAACTGGAGAGAGAAAAATGGCCAAAGTGCTTTCAGTGACCGCAGCGACCGTCCTTGTTCTGGCGGCGATTTTCCCGGCGGTCTACACCTTTGTCGCCTTCGCCTAAGCGCATTATGCGAAATGAGAGGCAAGCGACACTTAGCCTGAGTTTTCACGATCGAGACGGCGCCGCGGGCTGCCCCCGCCGGCGCCGTTTCCCTTTCAGCGCGCGAGGCGCCGGCGCGCC
>JBGSNB010000473.1:0-3789 GCA_041739835.1 Parvularculaceae bacterium
GCGATGAACGCCCGCCGCGGTCGCATTCTCTTTATCGCGAATGGCTGCGTCATCTGTCATCAGGTCAACGGTGTCGGCGGCAAGGCGGCGCCCGACCTTTCAGCCGACGCCCCGGCGACGCTCGTCAATCCGCTGGAGTTCTCGGCGCGGATGTGGCGCGGCGCGCCGGCGATGACGGCGCTGCAGGCGATCGAACTCGGCTATGTCATCGATCTCGACGCGCAGGACATCGCCGACCTCGCCGCCTTCGCCGCCAGCCTCGACGAGCAGCGCTTGCTGACGCTCTCTTCCGTCGGCGCCGAGATGCGGACCTGGTTCCTTGACGAGCCGCACTGGAAGAGCGGCGAGTGGAGCGAGTATCTGAAACGCGGCGAGCAGATTCCGGCGGTCAGCGAGGAATATCCCTGAACCGTCTCACCGGCGGGCAAGCGCGATCCATTGGTCGATGACGAAGTTGATATGCGAGTCGTCCTTCAACAGCTGGTCATGGACGAGCAGACCTGTCATCAACGCGCGCGAAATCGACAGCAGCGCATCGAGTTCCGCGGCGCTGCGACGGGTCGATGGCAACAACGCGGCGAGTTCAGCGTCGATGCGCCGGCGCCAGAGTTCCAGCAGCGGCGTCACGCGGTCGCGCAGCGCGGCGTCGGTGCGGCAAGCAGTGAGGATTTCGAGGAGCGCGCTGTAATCATCGCTGCGGAACTGCTCGCGCCAGGACCGGCGAACGATTTCGGCGAAGGCGTCCGGATCGCGCGCAAGCTGCTCGCGCGCCAGTGCGAACCATTTGACCGACCGCAACAGGATGTGGTCGACGATCGCGACGACGAGATCGTCCTTGGCGGGATAGTGATGCTGCAATGCGCCAAGGCTGACGCGGGCGCGCGCCGCGATCTTGCCGATCGAGGTGCGGAAATAGCCGAATTCGGCGAGATGCTGGATCGCCGCCTCGCAGACGCGCCGGCGCATCGCCTCGCTTTTTTCGCGCCGCCGGCTGTAGACCGCCATGACGGCGTCAACGCCTGCTGTCGATGCTTGACCGTGACCTGACCCCGACATAGGCGTGAGCCTCCGCCCGAAGCGCAAGGGCTGTCAACGATACTGCGCAGTGAAGAGGCGCCGACATGCTACTGACCGCCGAACACGACCAGATCAGGTCGACCCTGAAGAAATACATCGACGCGGAAATCAATCCGCATGTGGATGAATGGGAGGAAGCCGAAATCTTCCCCGCGCATCAGGTGTTCAAGGGCCTGGGGCGTCTCGGGCTGCTCGGCGTCAACAAGCCGGTCGAGTATGGCGGCATGGGCCTCGACTGGTCCTATGGCGCGGTCGTCGCCGAGACGCTCGGCCACATCAATTGCGGCGCGGTGCCGATGGCGATCGGCGTGCAGACCGACATGGCGACGCCGGCGCTCGCGCGTTTCGGCACGGACGCCGCAAAGACCGACTTCTTGCGGCCGTCGATTTCCGGCGACTTTGTCGCGTGTCTTGGCGTTTCCGAAGTCGGCTCGGGCTCCGATGTCGCCTCGATTCGAACCACCGCAAAGAAGGACGGCGACGATTACATCATCAATGGCGGCAAGATGTGGACGACCAATGGCGTGCAGGCCGACTGGATGTGCCTGCTCGCCAACACCTCGGACGATCCGGCGCATCGCAACAAGACGCTGATCTGCCTGCCGCTGAAAGATGATAAAGGCCGGCACAGAAAAGGTGTCGAGATCGCGCGCAAGCTGAAAAAGCTCGGCATGCGCTCGTCGGATACGGCGCAATTTCATTTCGATGAGGTGCGCGTGCCGCAACGCTATCGCATCGGCGAGGAGGGCGCCGGCTTCATGTACCAGATGCTGCAATTCCAGGAGGAGCGGCTATGGGGCGCGCTCTCCGGTCTCGTCGGCATGGAAAAGACGATCGACGCGACGATCGATTATACGCGCCAGCGCAAGGCCTTCGGGCAATCGATCCTCGACAACCAGGTCGTGCACTTCAAAATGGCGGAACTGAAAACTGAAGTGCAGGCGCTGCGTTCGATGACCTGGGACGCGGTCGAGAAAATGATCGCGGGCGAAGACGCGACGATGATGGCGTCGATGGCGAAGCTGAAAGCCGGACGGCTGATCCGCGAGGTCAATGATTCCTGTCTGCAATATTGGGGCGGCATGGGCTTCATGGAGGAAACCCCGGTCAGCAGAGCCTATCGCGACGGGCGGCTCGCTTCGATTGGCGGCGGCGCCGACGAGGTGATGCTGTCGATCATCTGCAAATATCTCGGCATCCTGCCGGGCAAGACAAACCGGAAATGACGCGGGCTAGATCTCCGCGCCTTTCTTGTTCGAGCGCGCGGGTCGCGTCTCGACGCCGAGAAGTTCGACCGCGCGCGCGCGAAAGCGCGCTTTGCTCGCGACATTGAGGCGGCTGTAACTGTCGGCGCGCCGGCCGCGCTCTTCGCCATACATGCCGGCGGCGACCTGATCGACGAAGTCGCGTTCGCTTTCCGAAAGGGTCGACCAGAAGGACGAAAACGCCTCCGCCCGGCCGCCCGTAGGCGCCAGGACGATCAGCGCCACGAACGCCCCAATGATCACCCTCAACCGCACGCGGAACCCCAACCCAAAGACTGCGATTGTTACCCTACTGTAATCTTGTTACAAGCCGCTGAAGCCCGGCGCTTTCATTCCGGCGGGGTATTTAAGGCGCGGGAAACCATGCCGGCCTTGCGAAGCGCCGGGCGTTCCGCTAAACGGCCCGCTCCAAAGGCGGCCGGACATCAGGGCTTTCGCCGGAAAATCATTGTTCAGGGGTCCAGAATGGCCGTTCCCAAGAAGAAAACTTCGCCCTCGCGCCGCGGCATGCGCCGCGCCCATGACCGCCTTGCCGCGCCGACCTATGTCGAAGACCGCGAGTCGGGCGAATTGCGCCGTCCCCACCATATCGACCTGAAGAGCGGCCGCTACAAGGGTCGCAAAGTCCTCGAGCCGAAGGGCGAGTAACGCTGCTTCGCCCGCCGGCTGACGCGCCGCCCCTTGGGCGGCGTTTCTTGTTTCAGCAGCTCCGCATTCCAGCGAGCGCGAAATTGTCCAATTGCGGCGACCCGGTCAGCTTTTCGCCGCAATTCGGCGCCGATTCCGGCTAAGCAATCGTTCATCGGCCGGGTGGGGTTTGGGGCGCAAATCGGTCGCTGCGCGAATCGCTTTTGCGAAGGGCATTGTGGGTCGCCATGGAAAATTTCTTCAAACTGACGGGCGCCGCGATCAGCGGCCTCTTCCTCGCGTCTTGCGTCACCTACCCCTATCAGTCGGCGTTCACCTCCTGTGAGCAGGAAGCCAATTCCTGCTATCGCGTCTGCGAGGATATTCCCGACGAGAGCGGCTATATCGCCTGCCAGTCGCATTGCGACCGCTCGATCGACCGCTGTTTTGATCAGGCCTATTCGCCCTATCGCAGCGGCTATGGCTATGGCTACAGCAGCTATGGCTATTCGTCGCCCTGGTATGGTCGTTATGGCTCCTGGTATCCGGACAGCGGCTATTATTTGTCGTTCAATTATTACGACCGCTATGGCTATCGCAAAAAGCGTCACCATCCGCCGCGTCAATATGAATACAAGAACGACCGCAATCATCCGCCCCGGACCGACGCGCCGCCGCGCGTTTATGGCAATGACAAGCCGTCACGGCCGTATACGGGACCGCGCCGTCGCCCGGAGAATTCGGGCGAGCGCGAATACGATCGGCCGCGCAATTCCGACCGCTTGAACCGCCGCGGCCCGGCGCGCCGCCCTGAGCCGTT
>JBGSNB010000487.1:0-9062 GCA_041739835.1 Parvularculaceae bacterium
TCGGGCCGCAGCATTTGCGCCATCCGCAGGCGGAGATCCTGACCAGCCTCGCGCCGGCTTTCGCCGCCTATGGAGCGAGCGGCGTCGAGGCGGCGATCGATGCGCTCGCCGCCGCCGGCGAACAGGATGCGTCCCCAGCCGAGATCGGTCAGCTTGAAACGGCGGCGCTTGAGGCCGTGCGGAAAGCCGGAGGGATGGCTGGCGCAACGACAAAGGAGAGTCTCCTCGCGGCGGCGAAAACGTTGACCGTCGCCGGCGACGAATATGCGATCGCCGTCAAGGACGGCGCCATCGTCAATCTGCACGAATATCATGACGCCTACGGGTTCATCGCCGTCGCGGCCTCCGACATCGCCGCGCTCGCGGGCGCCGGCGACGCGGAAAAGGCGGCGATCGCCGCTGCGCTTGAGCAAGTGAAGATCGCCGCGACCGCGGCGCCCGCTGTCAATCCGCCGACGGATGGATTGTCGCCGGCATCCGTGATCTACGGCGCGGCGGCGCGCATCGAAATTGCGGCGCGCGCTCTTTAGGCTAGAGCGTCGGGCGAAAAAGTGGAATCACCGGTTTTTCGTAATCCCGACGCGACCAAGCAAAGACTAGACCTTCGGGCGATCCAGATTGATCGCCCGACGCTCTAGCCGGCGACACGCCATGCGGTGACCGTCCCCGGCATCCAGTTCGGCACGATGACGATGTCGTCGAAAATTGTCAGGTCGTTCTGGAGGATTTCCGCCTCACGAGTATTCAGCAAGGACGCAACCGTTCCATCCGCGGCGACATGATGAATGTCGCCCGGCCAGGAAGAGACGAGAAAGCCGCCGCCCGCGCGCTCCGGGACGATGCCGATGCCGTCTGCGTCGATCATGCCCGTGGCGATTTCTCGCCAGCCGCCGCCGGAGGTCGCCTCATAAAGGCTGCCGCTCGTCATCGTGCTGATCAGCATCCGATCGCCGACGCCGAGCAGGCCGTTGACGCCTTTCAGGTCTTCGCCTTCGCGCCAGATGACCGGGCCTTCCGGCGCCAGACGCCAGATGCGCGCCGTCGCCGAATCCGACACAAAGACCTCGCCGTTCCACGCCGTCGCATCGTTCAGGAATTGCGCGCCGTCGATCGCAATGACCTCGGCCGGCGCGCCGCTCGCCGCATCGAATATGCGGACCTGATCGATGTCGGCGACATAAAGCTTGCCGTCGAGGACGGCCATGCCTTTCGGCCCGTCAAGGCCGTCGATGAATCTCGGCGACAAAACGGCTCCGTCAACGGATAGTTTCGAGATCCAGCCGGCGCCGTCCTTCGTCTCGCCGTCGCCGCCGACACTGGAAATGAAATAGCCGCCGTCCAGCGCCGGCGCGACGCCTTCCGGCGCGTCAAAGCCCTGCGCGATCCAGAGCGGCTCCAGACGCGGCCGCGCCGCCGCCGCGGGAGAGCGAGCGATCGCTTCGGTCTTGGCGTCCTGTGCGGCGGGAACGCCTTCCGGCGCCTGGCCGCGGTCATTCGAGCAAGCGGCCGCCAACAAGGCGAAGGCGAGGGCTGTCAATCGCATCCTGGGTTTCCGTCATCTGGGGCGATGAACCCTAACGCGGTCATCTGCGCCGCGGCAATTCGGCTCGTCGTACCGGGCAAACGTTTCGCGGCGCTAGGTCCGGCGCGGTCGCTCCATCACGTCATCGGCGGACGGGCCCGGCGGCAACTGGTCGCGAATGTCCTTCGGATTCCATGGGCCGTAGGAGAAACTTCGCGCGCCGGCATGCGGTTCATAGCCGGTGAAGGGCGTTCGCTCCGTCAGCGGCGGCGTCCCCCGCATCTCGGCGCGCGGCGCTTGCATTTTGGGTCGAAAGAGACCGAGGACGCCGCCATTGGCGCCGATGAACTTGACGCTGGTGCGCGACAATCGGTCCGGGAACAGCGCCATCAGTTCGGTGATGTCGGCCGGCATATTGGTCGAGACGTTGAGGCCGATTTCGCGCGCTTCGACGGCTTCGATCGGATAATCATGCGTCCAGCGGCCGCTCGCGAGCTGGTCGGCGACGGCGATCGCCGCATTGTCGGAAATCGTGCCTTTCAGCAGGTCCTGCGCCGCGCGCTTCAGCTGGTCGATCGCCATCTGCCCGACATCCGCAAGAACCAGCGTGTAATCATCCGTGGCGTCCGCGGATTTCTCCTGGCGCAGGCGCAACAGCGAAGCGGCCGGCACGCCGCCGATCTGCGGATCAATCGGACCGAGCACCGCGTGCTTGTTGAGGACGATTTCATCGGCGGCGAGCGCAATCAGCGTGCCGCCGGACATCGCGTAGTGCGGTACGAAGATAGTCGTCTTCGCCGGATGCGCCTTCAGCGCGCGGGCGATCTGCAGCGCCGGCAGCACAAGCCCGCCTGGCGTATGGAGAACCATTTCAATCGGCGTCGCCGGCGGCGTCGTGCGGATCGCTTCGAGAACATCCTCGGCGTCATTGAGGTCGATGTAGCGAAGCACCGGAATGCCGAGGAGGCCCATCGGCTCCTGGCGGTGGACGATCGCGATGATGCGGGATTTTCGCTTGCGCTGAATGCGCGAAAACTGGCGCTCAAGCTCCGCGCCGCGTTGGCGGCGGGTCAAAGCGGGGATGATGAAAAAGAAAATGATCAGAAAAAGAAAGGGCAGCGCCCCGAAAAGATCGTCCATCACCCATCCCCTCAGCGATACCCGCGAACGTAAACCCCCGCTGACAAGCCAGTCTGGCCGATCCGCGGGGTTCGGGCGAGTCCCCTGCGAGGGAAGGCGTCACGCCGCGGCCCGCCAGTGGCGCAAGAGCAACGCCGCCAACGCATCGGGCGCATCGACTTGCAGCCAATGGCTGGCGTTGCCAAGTTTTTCATAGGTCCACGGCGCGTCCACATAGGCGGCGGACGCGGTCATCTGGCGCTCGACCAGGTATTTTTCGCGGTCGGGCCAGACGCCGAGCGTCGGGATCCGGACGACTTCCTCGCCCAAAGCGCCTTCCGCTGGCGGAAAGATCATCCTCTTCAGGTCGATATTGGCGCGATACCAGTTGAGGCCGGCGGTCAGTCGCCCGGGACGCGAAAGCGCCGCGATGGTTTCGTCGATGTCGCGAATCGAATCCCAGTGTCGGCGCAGCAGCGTCCAATCCTTGCGGCGATAGAGCCATTCGCAAATCCCGCGAAGCTGGTGCACGAGGATATAGGCGCTGCGCCGCCTTTGCTCGGCGCCGGCGGCGAGATAAGCGCGCATATGTCCGACCGAAAGCGCCGACAGCGAGATGAATCGCTCCGGCCGCGCAGCGGCGAGGATCCAGGCGACCGGCGCGCCGAAATCATGGCCGACAAGATGCGCGCGCTCGATCTTCAAATGATCGAGGATCGCGACGACGTCGACGGCGGCGCCGGTCCGAATGTCATAGCCCGGCAGTCTTGCGGGAATGTCCGTTTCGCCAAAGCCGCGCATGTCCGGCGCGATGATTCGAAACCCGCCCGCAACAAGCAGCGGCGTCACCGCGTCCCAGACCGCTGACGTGTCGGGAAACCCGTGCAGCAGGATCGCGGCCGGCCCGCCTTCATCGCCGCTGTCGCGGACGAAATGCGCAAGGCCGTTGGCGGCGATATGATGAACATGTCGGCGCATGATCGACGACAATCCGCTCCTCATTCGGGTGACGGCGCGACGCCAGCCGGCAGGCCGCCTAATCCGTGAACGAGCCTTCGTCGACATCCTTCAGGAAGTCGATGACGCCGTCGAAATATCGCTGCTGATCGTCATACATCGCCATGTGCGAGCCCTCGGGCAAATCGAGCGCCCGCGCATTGGGAATCTCCCGCGCCATCCAGGACATGTGCTTTGGATCCATGGTGTCATGCCTGGCGACCGTCACCAGCGTCGGAACCTCTATCTTGCGAATGTCTTTGGCGCGACTCCAAATCGCCAAATCGCCGCTGATGCCGAACTCGCTCGGACCCTGCATCTTGAGGTAAATCGGATAATTGAGATGCTTGAAGGCGCGCATGACAGGATCGGGCCATTCTTCGAGCGGCAGGCGGAGAACATGGTCGACGTAGTAATTCTCCATCACCAATTCCTGATAACGCGGATTGGCGAAGTCGCTCGCCGCTTCGATCGCCCTGATCTCGGCGAGCGCTCGCGGATCGACCCCCTTCGAAAGAACCTTGTCGGCGTATTTTCCATAGGCCGGCGCGTCTGACATCATGTTCGAAATAATGAGGCCCTTGAGATTCGACTGATGCGCAAGGGCGTATTCCATCGCAAGGATGCCTCCCCAGGAATGTCCGAGAAGGAAAAAATTCGACTTGTCGAGCCCTAGCGCCGCGCGCACCTGCTCAACCTCGTCGACGAAACGGTCAATCGCGTAAAGCGACAGGTCTTCGGGCTGGTCGCTGTAGTAGCTGCCAAGCTGGTCGTAATAGTAATATTCAACGCCGGCGCCCGGAAAATAACTGTCCGCGGCCTCGAAATACTCGTGGGTCGACGCGGGTCCGCCATGCAGCAAGAGCACCTTGATCGACGGATTGTTGCCGACCCGTTTGGTCCAGACGCGGTGCGGTCCGCCGGGCGTGTCGATCGTGATCATCCTGACGCCGCCGGCGCGGACGTCTTCGCGACCTGAATTATCGAAATAATCAGCTTGCGTTCCTGCGGCGGACGTCGTCGCCAGAACCAGGAGCGTCGCCAAAATGAAATGCGCGACCGGCCTTTTCATGCATCCTCCCTTTCCCGCCGCGAAGGGGCGCGGCGCGCTGTTGCCGAATTTCACGCGCCTTCGCGCCGCGCCAGGAACGCCAGCCGCTCAAACAGATGTACGTCCTGTTCGTTCTTGAGCAGCGCGCCGTGCAGCGGCGGGATCGCCTTTCGCGGATCGCGCTCGCGCAGCACATCCTCAGAGACATCCTCCGACATCAGCAATTTCAGCCAGTCGAGCAATTCCGAAGTCGACGGCTTTTTCTTCAGGCCCGGAACTTCCCGGATCTCGTAAAAGAGCTTCAGCGCGTCGCCGACGAGGCGCTGCTTGATGCCGGGAAAATGCACTTCGACGATCTCCGCCATCGTCCTCGCATCCGGGAATTTGATGTAGTGAAAGAAGCAGCGTCGCAGGAATGCGTCGGGCAGTTCCTTCTCATTGTTGGACGTGATGATGACGACCGGCCGGCGCACGGCCTTGATCGTCTCTCCGGTCTCGTAGACGAAGAATTCCATGCGATCGAGCTCCTGCAGGAGGTCGTTCGGAAATTCGATGTCCGCCTTGTCGATTTCGTCGATGAGAAGAACCGGCCGCTCCGGCGCGGTGAAGGCGTCCCACAAATTGCCGCGCTTGATGTAATTGCGCACGTCTCGCGCGCGCTCCTCGCCTAGCTGCCCGTCGCGCAGGCGCGCGACCGCGTCATATTCGTAGAGCCCTTGATGCGCCTTCGTCGTCGACTTGATGTGCCATTCGAGCAGCGGCGCGCCGAGCGCCAGCGCGATTTCCTGCGCGAGCACGGTCTTGCCGGTGCCGGGCTCGCCCTTGACGAGCAGCGGACGCTCCAACGTCACGGCGGCGTTGACCGCGATCTTCAGATCTTCGGTGGCGACATAATCCTTGGTGCCGACAAACTTCACGGGACGAGGTCCTATTCTTCGCAAACGCAAAAGGACTATAAGTAGCGGAGATTAGGGCGGCAACGCCGCTCAGCAGCCGGGGCCGCCCATGCGAACATCGCCGTTCCGCGCCGCCGTCGTTCAGGCCGGCTCGAGGCTCTTTGATACGGCGACGACGCTTGAGAAGCTCGCCGACCTTGCGCGCGACGCCGCGGCCGCGGGCGCGCGCCTGGTCGTGTTTCCTGAAGCGTTCATCGGAGGTTATCCGAAAGGCAGTCATTTCGGCGCGCCGGTCGGCTCGCGCAGCGCCGAAGGGCGAGAGCTGTTTCGCCGCTATTTCGACGGCGCCGTCGAGGCGCCCGGACCGGTGATTGATCGTCTTGCTTCGCTTGCGGGCGACCTTGGCGTCGACATGATTGTCGGCGCTGTCGAACGTGCGCGGAAGGACGAGGGCGGCGGCACGCTCTATTGCGCCGTCTTCGCGTTTTCGGCGACAGGCGCCTATCTCGGCAAGCGTCGGAAACTCATGCCGACCGCCGCCGAACGGGTGATCTGGGGGACCGGCGACGGCTCGACGCTGAACGCGTTTGACGGCGACACCGGGCGCATCGGCGCCGTCATCTGCTGGGAGAACTACATGCCTTTGCTGCGCATGTCGCAATACGCGCAGGGCGTCGACTATTATTGCGCGCCGACCGTCGATGATCGCGAGAGCTGGGCGGGAACCATGCGAACGATCGCGCTCGAGGGCCGCACTTTCGTGCTGTCCGCTTCCCAGTTCATGACGCGCGGCGATGCGCCGGCGGACTTTCATCCCGTCCAGGGCGACGCGCCTGAAACCGTGCTCATCAATGGCGGCAGCGTAATCTACTCGCCTCTGGGCGTTCCGCTTGCCGGGCCCGTATTCGGGAAGGAAGCAATCCTCACGGCCGAACTCGATCCGGCGGATATCGCGCGCGCCAGGATGGACATGGATGCGGTCGGCCATTATGCGAGGCCGGACATCTTCGAGCTTCGCGTCAATCGCGCGTCGCAGCGGGCGGTCCGATTTGTTCAGGGAAAGGAATGAATGCGATGACCAGCGTCCACGATTTTGATGCGCGCCGTCTGAACGGAGGCGATGAGAGACTGTCGGCGTATAAGGGCAAGACGCTGCTGATCGTCAATGTCGCGTCAAAATGCGGCTTCACGCCGCAATATGAGGGCCTGCAGCGCCTCTATGAAACGTACAAGGACAAGGGGCTCGAAATTCTCGCCTTCCCCTGCAACCAGTTCGGCGCGCAAGAGCCGGGCGACGAGAAGGAGATCGCCTCCTTCTGTTCATTGAATTACGGCGTCTCCTTCCCGATGTTCGCCAAGGTCGACGTCAACGGCGACGGCGCCCACCCGCTCTACAAGTTCCTGAAAAAGGAAAAGAAGGGCCTTGCCGGATCGGAGGCGATCAAATGGAACTTCACGAAGTTCCTTGTCGACGGCGACGGCGCGGTCGTCGCCCGCTTCGGCCCGCAGGACACGCCGGAGCTGATCGGGCGCAAGATCGAGAAGATGCTCTGACGCGCATTGATTGAGTGCGCCTAATCCGCCATCGTCGCCGCCGATTCGTGAGGAGACGGCGATGAGACAATTCCTGGGAATTGCGCTGGCGGCGGCGACGGCGGCTTGTTCGGTCGAGCCGATTGATACGGCATCGGAACCCGCGGAGCCGCGTGTCTTTGCCGCGCCGCAAAAGACCGGACCTGCTTTCTTCAAGGCGACGGTCGGCGATGACGGCGCTTTTGTCATTACCCTGCCGAAAGCGGACGCGGACGGCGTTTCCCTCCGCCTCATCCACAGCGCGGGATTGACGGCGGGTCTCGGGTCGAACCCGGTCGGGCTCGATCGCGGATATGCCGACAGCGGGCGCGTCATCGCCTTTCGGCGCGTCGGCGCCAAGGTCGTCATCGAGCAGGAGAACTGGACCTATCGCGCCAGCGCCGACAATGCGCTCGAAAAAGCCTCCGTTCGGCAATCATTTGCGCGATCGTTCCTGTGGGCGGGCGAGATCGCCGACCAGAACGCCGGCGGCGCCTACACCGTCGATATTTCGAGTTTCCTCAAAAGCGATGTTCTCAATCTTGAGGGCGTGCTCGACGGCGCCGGACAAGGCGCCTATTCGATCGATGAGGCGCGCAGCTTCGTCGATGCCGGATCGCTGCTCGGCTTTCCCGACAATGTCGAGATCGACGCTTTCGTCACGCTGTCCGCGGAGAAAGCGGGCAGCGAAGTCGCCGCGACCGCCGCTGACGGGCGTTCCTTTACGCTGACTGTCCACCATTCGTTCGTGCGCCTGCCGGACGACGGCTACAAGCCGCGCGCCTTCGATCCGCGCGCCGCCGCGATTGACGCGCCTTTCTATGATTTCAGCGCGCCGCTCGATGCGCCGCTGCTGAAGAAATACGCGCTGCGATTTCGCCTTGAGCGCCGCGACCCGAATGCGCGCTCGGGACCGGTGAAGAAGCCGATTGTCTTTTACGTCGATCCGGGCGCGCCCGAAGCGGTGCGCAAGGCCTTGATCGACGGCGCCTCCTGGTGGGCGGACGCTTTTCGCGCGGCTGGCTTTGAGAACGCCTACCGCGTCGAGTTGCTGCCGGAAGGCGCGCATCCGCGCGATGTCCGCTACAATGTCATTCAGTGGGTGCATCGTCAGACGCGCGGCTGGTCCTATGGCGGCAGCGTCTTCGATCCGCGCACCGGCGAAATCCTGAAGGCCAATGTCGTCCTCGGCAGCCAGCGCGTGCGCCAGGACCGGATGATTTTCGAGGGCCTCGCCGGGGCTGCAAAATCCGGAACCGGCGCCGCCGACGATCCGGTCGAATTGTCGTTGGCGCGGATACGACAACTCTCGGCGCATGAAGTCGGTCATACGCTCGGCTTTGCGCATAACTTCGCGGCGAGCGCCAATGATCGCGCCTCGGTGATGGATTACCCGGCGCCTCTCGTGCGGCCGACTTCGGAAGGCGGCCTCGATTTCAGCGGCGCCTATGACGCGGGCATCGGCGAGTGGGACAAAGTCGCGGCGACATGGCTCTATTCGCAATTCAGGAGCGGAACCGACGAAGCCGCCGCGCTCGATCGCATTCTGACAGATGCCTACGCCACGGGCCTGCGCTTCGTCGATGACGCTGATGCGCGCGGCGTCGACAGCGCGCATCCTTATGGCGCGGTCTGGGACAATGGCGATGACGCGGTCGCGATGCTCGCCGAAACGATGCAGGTGCGCGAGATCGCGCTCGCGCGGTTCGGCCTCGATGCGATCAAGGCTGGCCGGCCGACCTCCGATCTCTCCGCCGTCATCGCGCCGATCTATCTTTATCATCGCTATCAGATCGACGCTGCGGCGAAGCTGATCGGCGGCTATGATTTCCGCTATGCGGTGAAGGGCGACGGCGAAGCGTCGGCGCGTGCGGTCGCCCCTGACCGCCAGCGCGCGGCGCTCGCC
>JBGSNB010000507.1:0-2184 GCA_041739835.1 Parvularculaceae bacterium
CGCTCGCTCGCGTCGAGTTCGACGATGAATTTCTTGGCCGCCATATCGATCCACCCTTGTCGGTTATTACCACGACAGGGTAGGAATCAGCGTTCGAAGCCGCCGAACATGAGTCAAATTAACCGGTGCAGGCCACTAGACTTTTTTCCGCGAATTGTCCGCTTTCGCCGCGACGCCCCTTGAGAGTTTGTCATCTTGCGCCTGTCGCTTGGCCGGCGCCCGCAATGGTAGAATTTTTGACGCGAATGCGTTTAGGTCGCCCGGCCTTCGTCGGTTTCGCCGATCGCCAGGATAAGGATGTCGTCATGGGCAGGTTTCTCGCCGGGCTGGTCGCCCTGGTTGTTCTCGTCGCCGCAATCGTGCTGCTGGCGCCCAATCTCATTCCGGCGAGGGCCTATAAAGGCCAGATCGAAGCCGCCGCGACCCGGGCGCTCGGGCGGCCGGTGACGATCGGCGACGATATTTCCTTCAAGATTTTCCCGCAGACCGCCTTCGCCGTCAGCGACCTCGTCATCGCCAACGCCGACGGATTCGAGGGCGATTATCTGGCGAAGGTCGCGCGCGCCGATATCGGCGTCCGCCTGATGCCGCTGCTGTCGAAGCGGGTCGAGATTTCGCGCTTCGTGCTGACGAGGCCTGATCTCAATCTGCAAAAGGCGGCGGACGGCGCGGTCAACTGGAACCTCGCCGCCTCCGATGCGCCGGCGGCCGGGGGATCGGCGCCCGCTCTCAACGACATCAGCCTTGGCGATGTGCGCTTCATCGACGGGCGCGCGATCTATGCCGATGCGGCGGCGAAAAAGACCTATCAGCTCGAAGCGATCGACGCGACGACGCGCCTCAACAGTCTTGCCGAGCCGCTGGAGATCGACGGCGCGATGCGCTTTCAGGGCGCGCCGTCCACGGTGAACATCGTGCTGACGAGCCTTGCCGACATCCTCGCGAAAGAGGCGTCGAACCTCAAGCTCGAGGCGAAGATCGGCGACGCGGCGATCGGCGCCGACCTTGCGATCGCGGCGGGCGACACGCTCGCTTTTTCCGGGCCGGTGAGCCTCAATGCGCCGGATCTGCCGGCGCTCGCGGCGCTGTTCGACGTGAAACTCGAAGAGGCGCCGGGCTTCGACAAGCTGTCGCTCGCCGGCGACGCGTCGGGAACGCCGCAGGCGATCAGCCTTTCGAATGCGAAAATCGTCTTCGACGCGATCGACGCCAACGGCGACCTGACGCTCGACTGGTCCGGCGCAAAGCCGATGGCGACCGGCGATCTTGCGACCGACTCGCTCGATCTTCGCCCCTATATGCCGCCGCCGACGACGAGCGCGGAGGGCTTTCCCGCCTGGTCGACGGCGAAGATGGATTTCTCCAGCCTGAAAAACATCAATGCCGATATCGATGTCGGCGCCGAGAAGGTCTTCCTCAATGAGCTTGAGGCGGGGCAATCGCGCATGAACCTGAAAATTGCCGGCGGGCGCCTGACGGCGTCGATCCCGCAGCTCGGCTTTTATGGCGGCGGCGGCTCGGGAACACTCATCGTCGATGCGACGCGCGCCGCGCCGGCGATCTCCGGCAAGTTCCAGATGAGCGCCGTCGAGGCGCAGCCCTTTACCATCGACCTCATGAAAATGGACAAGCTGCTCGGGCTCGGCGGCTTCAATCTCGAATTCGCCGCGACCGGATCGTCGCAAGCGGCGATCATGCAATCGCTCGACGGCAAGGGCGGCTTCGACCTCAATGACGGCGCGATCAAGGGCGTCAACATGGTCAAGCTCGCGACCGCTGTCGCCAAGCTCTATGAAGGCGGCCTCACCAGTCCGGCGGCGGTGACGACCGCGATCGCCGCGGCGCAGCGTCCGGACGAAAAGACCGACTTCTCGAAATTCCTGTCGAATTTCACCATCGCCGACGGCGACGTCTCGGCGCCGACGATCACTCTCGAAGGGCCGTTCCTTGCAATGTCGGGCGTCGGCCGGGTGAACCTCCCCGGCCAGACGCTCGATCTGCGCCTGCTGCCGAAGGCCTCGACCGGGGCGGACGGGACCGGGCGCGCCATCGCCATCCCGGTGAAGGTCGCGGGCACGTTTTCAAAGCCGACCATGTCGGTTGATATCGAGTCGCTACTAAAAGGCCGCGCCGAACAGACGCTGAAGGGCCTTCTCGGCAAGGCGCTGGCGCCGAAGGACGGCG
>JBGSNB010000514.1:0-7878 GCA_041739835.1 Parvularculaceae bacterium
AGGGGCTTGGCCGGCGTCTCATCGCCGAGATCGCGCGACGCGCTGCGGCGCGCGGCGCCTTCTATGTGCGCCTCGCGGTCGATCAGGCGAACATTCATGCGGTCAATTTCTATGAAGCGATCGGCTTCGACGAGGGCGCGCAAGACCGCGTGTTCGTCCTGTCGGGCGAGGCGCTTGATGCGATTATGCGCCCCTAGCCGCTTGGAGATTGGCGGATGAGACTCTGCGCTGCGATCATGTTTCTCCTTGTGCTGATGTTTGCGCCCGCCGCCGGCGCCGCAGAGCGCGCGCCGGTCTTCAGGCAGGTGACGGCGCCGCATTCCTATTACTGGCGCGAAATGTATGTCCCGCAATTGACCAGCGGACCTTCGTCGCTCGCCTGGTCGCCGGACGGCGAGCGCCTCTATTTTTCGATGCAGGGACGCATCTGGCGCCAGCGCCTCGACGCGGAGAAGGCCGAGCAGATCACCGCCGGCGCCGGTTATGATTATCAGCCGGACGTCTCGCCGGACGGCCGCTCGCTCGTCTTCGCGCGGCGTGAAGGAGACGCGATCAATCTCGTCGCGCTTGACCTGAGGACCGGACGCGAGACCGCCCTTACAGAAGGCGACGCCGTCAATATCGACCCGCGCTGGGCGCCGGACGGCCGGCGGGTCGCCTATGTGACGACTTCAGGCGGCGGCAATTTCCATATCGCGATTGCGGAGAGGGTCGCCGGAGAGTGGACGTCGAAGCGTTGGCGGCAGGAGACGACGACCGCCCACGCCCGCTATTATTATGCGCAGGTCGATCATGAGCTGAGCCCGGCGTGGTCGCCGGACGGCTCGGAGCTGATTTTCATTTCGAATGCCGAGGTTCAGCATGGGACAGGCCGGATTGTGCGCCAACCGGTCGCTCTTGGCGCGCCGCCGCAGATCATTCGCGACGAGGAGACGAACTGGAAAGCGCGCCCCGACTGGTCGCCGGACGGCGGGCGGATCGCCTATTCGTCCTATTACGGACGGCAATCGCACCAGCTCTGGCTGACGACCGCCGAGCCGGGCGGCTATCCGATTCCGTTCACCTATGGCGACTTCGACGTCACGTCGGCCCGCTGGTCGCCCGACGGCGCAAAGATCGCATTCATCACGAACAGGGACGGCGATGTCGGAATTGACGTGATGGATGTTGTCGGCGGCGCGCGGATATCGCTGGAGCATGGATCTTTCAGGCGACGCGGCGCGATGGGCGCTCTCAATCTGAAAGTGCGTAACGCCGCCGGCGCGACCCTCGCCGCGCGCGTCCAGATCCGCGCGAGCGACGGGCGGGACTATGCGCCGCCGCAAGCGCTCATTCACGCCGATGATTATCGCGATCCGTCGAAAGGCGTTGAGACGCATTATTTTCATTCGGATGGCGATGATCGCATTGCGTTGCCGCCGGGCCCTGCGGAAATACGCGTCTGGCGCGGGCTTTCGTCGGCGCCGGTCGTTTCGCATGTCGTGATCGCCGGGCGCGGCGAGACGACCGCGGAGATCCGCCTTGAGGCGATCGACGGCGCGTTCGCCGGCTGGAAAAGCGGCGACGCGCATGTTCACATGAATTATGGCGGCGCCTACCGCATCGACGGCGCGGGGCTGGCCCGACAGGCGGACGCCGAGGCGCTGGATCTCGTCTTTAATCTCGTCGTCAACAAGGAGCAGCGCATCCCCGACTTCGGCGCCTTCTCGACGACGCCGGTCCGACATCAAGAAACGCAGGCGATCATCGCGCAGGCGCAAGAATTTCACACCAGCGTCTGGGGGCATATGGGCCTGCTCGGCCTTCAGGATCATTTCCTGACGCCGGATTATGTCGGTTATCCGAAGACCGCCGTCGCCAGCCTCTACCCGGACAACGCGACGATCGCGCGGCTCGCCCGCGATCAGGGCGCGCTGGTCGGCTATGTGCATCCGTTCGATCCGCCGGCGCCCGATCCGACGTCGGAGGGTCGTCTCTCCTACGCCTTGCCGGCGGATGTCGCGCTCGGCCTTGTCGATTATCTCGAAGTCGTCGGCTTCAGCGATCACAAGATCACGGAAGCGATCTGGCACAGATTGCTGAATTGCGGCTTTCGACTGCCGGCGGCCGGCGGCGCCGATGCGATGGCGAATTACGCGTCGCTGCGCGGCCCGGTCGGCCTGGATCGGACCTATGTCGACATCGGCGCCGCGCCGCCTTCGGACCCATCGGCGTTCACACGTGCGTGGCTCGACGGACTCAAGGCGGGAAGGAGCTTTGCGACCAACAGCGCGCTGCTTGATCTGACGGTCGAGGGCCAGGGGCCGGGCGCCGATTTGCAGCTGGGAAAGGGCGGCGGCAAGCTGAAATTCAAGGCTGCAATGGCGTCGATCGCGGCGATTTCGTCGCTTGAAATTATCGTCAACGGCGCCGTGGCGGCGACAGTGCCGCTTTCGGCCGACGGCAAGAGCGCCAGCGCCGAGGGCGAAATCGAGATCGACCGCTCCAGCTGGATTTCCCTGCGCGCGTCGGGCGATGGGCCGTCGGCGGATGTGTTCGATCTTTATCCCTACGCCGTCGCCTCGCCGGTCTTTGTGACCGTCGGCGGCAAACCGCAACGCTCCCCGGCCGATGCGGCGTTTTTCATCGCCTGGATCGACCGGCTGATCGCCTTCACGCGCGCCAGCGACGCGTTCAACAGCGAGAGCGAGCGCGAAGAAGCGCTCGCGAATTTTACAAAAGCCCGCAGAGAATTCGAACGTCGGCGCTAGAGCGAGTTGCGATCAAACTGTGCAGCGCCCGCCAATTTCTTCATCCTGAAGCGCCGCCCGCGCGCGATCCTTCGTGACGCCCTCGCTTGCGCGAAGGCTCCTCAGGATAAAGGCCGCATGGTCAATTTGACGACCACGGGCGCCGGACCGTCAGGCGCCGCCGGGCAAAGCGGTTCGCATGTTTCGCCCGGCGCTCTCGGCCCTCCTGCGAAAGGGCGCCCTTATTTTTGCCCGTCTCGTTCGGTTTATTGACGATCCGCGCGGCTTGCCGCCGCAAAAGGCGCCCTTTCTTCGTCGTGAAAGGGCATGCCTTTTTCGCGCGCGGAGCGGCGCCCCCGGCTTTCCTTCAGTGCAGGCGGCCAGTTCGAGAGAACCGGAACGCTTGCAAAAGATCCACGATGTCAAAGAGCCGGCGCGCGCCGAGAAAGATGACACGCGCCCTGCCGCTAAGACGAAACAGGGGGCATGAGTGTGACAGGATTCCATAAATAAATTTTTCGGGGGCGGCGGGCGCAGATTTGAGTGAGCGCTCACTTACAAGAAGCGAAGGAAGCGAGGGTTCGCCGAAACAGGCGCCGGTCCCGGAAAACACCCGTGTCAGTTGAGCGCGGCGTCGATCTCGGCGCGGGCGGGCCTTTCCGGTCGGCGCGCCAGCGGGATCGTCTCGCGCATCTGCCCGGCGAAATGGCGCAGCAAGATCTCCGCACGGCCGAGCGGCCCGGTTGCGAACGCCATCGATCCCATTCCGGCCTGCACGCGCTCGATCAGATCCTTGTCTTCGCGATTGACGTCGCGATTGATGCGCGCGTTCAAATAGCGCGCCGCCTTCATCTCGCGGCGGTCGTCGGGCAGCGCATAGGCGGACTCGCGCAGGACGCAGCGCGTCGGGGTCAGCGGAATGAACTGCATGAAGTCGATCTGGTCGGGATAGACGTCGAACATCAGGTTCGGCCAGAGCTTGTAATAGGTCCACAGCCGCTGACGATCGTCCGGGAGATGATCGACGCGCGGCAGCACCCGGCAATAGGCGGCGTTCGATTTCGACTGCATGCGGCCGGTTTCGAGATCGCCGAAAATCTTGAATACGCCGCGATCGATCGCGAGGCGATAGGTCGGCCCGATGAGACCGTTCAATCCCCAATGCGCGACCGGAATATGCAGCGCGTCGCAATAATTGTCGCAGCCGTTTTTCCAGTTCACTTCGCGCAGTCGCTCCCCGATTTTGCGCAGCGGCTTCAGCTCCGCCGCCTTGTAGACGCGAAGCTCGTCTTCGATCGGCGCCATGTAGTCGCGGAGCGGCGGGCCGCCGGCCTCGAACCGGATGAATACGAAACCCGAAAATGATGCGCATTCAACCGGCGCAAGGCCGTGATCCGCGCGCTCGAAATTTTCATACTGGTCGAGAAAGGGAACACCCGACAGTCGGCCGTCCAGCTGATAGGTCCATGCGTGATAGGGGCAGACGATATTGCGCCCGCAATTTCCCTGATGACCATCCACGAGGCGCGCGGCGCGATGCCGGCAGACATTGTGAAAAGCGCGGATCGCGCCTTCCTTGCCGCGAACGGCGAACGCGATCTCGCCGAACATCTTGAAGGTCGCGTAATCGCCGACCGCCGGGATGTCGCTTTCATGGCAGACCAACTGCCAGGACGGCAGGAAGACGCGGCGGCGCTCCAATTCCATGAAGTCCGGATCGCCATAGGTCCAGGCGGGCAGGCTCGTCGCCGCCTCGTTCGCGATGACGCGCAATTCCGGTTTGTTCGGTTCGGCGCGGTTCATGGATGTCACCTCGATCGTCAGTTTACGCCTTCGCCCCGAACCGTGACAACTGCGCCTTTTTGCAGCGCCTTGACGGCGTCAAGCACGTCCGCGCGGGTGACCTGATCAAGTCGGGCGGCGAAGGCCGCGGCGCTTTCCGGGCCGCCGGTCGCCAAAACGTCGCGGATCAGGGCCTCGGCGATTTCGTCGTTTGACTGCGCGGCGCTGATCTTGCGGCCGATCAAGTGGCGCCTCGCCTCGGCGATTTCGGCGTCGGTCGGCGGCTCGGTCTGAAGGCGCGCGACCTCGGATTTCAAAAGCGCCTTGAACGCATCGACCTTGCCCGGATCAACGCCGGCCGAGAGGGTGACGACGCCGGAAGAAAACCAGGGGCGAAAGGCGGCGTCGATATAATAGGCGAGGCCGCGCCGCGAAATCGCTTCCTTGCCGAGCCGTCCCTCATAGCCATGGCTCAATATATAAAGAGCGATCCTCGTTGCGAGCGCCCGCCGGTCGCCAGGCGGCGTTTCAGCGATATAGCCGACGGCCTCCTGCGCGAGCGGCTTGTCGATGCGGATTTCAAAATCCTCATTTGGCAAAAAAGCGCTCAATCTCGAAACATCTGACGTCAGGGCGTCGCGCTTTGGGATATGGGCGATGAGCGCCATTTCAGCCGCTTCGGGGTCGATCGCGCCGCTCACGGCGATCATCTGCAGAAAACGCAAGTACTGGACATCCGGCGTATTGTCGTGCCTGAAGCCGGCAAGATAGGCGAACTCTCCCTCGAGACGCGCGAGGGGATCGTCGCTCGCCCGGCTTTCTTCCTTCGCGGTCGCCGCTTCAATGTTGCTTATGACGCTGGCGAATGCAGAGGCGAAATCGGCGGCCGGAGCGGACGCTGAAATCGTCGTTGTATCTAACGCGAGGTCATCCGCGACGCAGGCGTCGCATGAAATTCGCCGGTTGACATAGGCCTTGATCGAGACCGTATCCGAAAATTCCGATCGCACGAAGAAAACCGGCGGCCTTCCATCGTTCTCGATCAGCGCCGGCTCCGCGAGGCGTTTCGAACGATCCGCTGCGCCCTTGTGTTCCTCAATCTCGCTCGCGGTCGCCGCAGCAAGGGTTATCGGCATCGGCCCCGGCTGCAGCCACGCCACGGTGCGCTGATCCGCGCGCAAATATTCACGCGCAACTTCCCGAACGCGATTGGCGGTCACGGCGTCGATGTCCATTTCCAGCGTCATCAACCGGTCAAGCGCGCCGATCCCGGCGAAATAGGCGAGCTGGTGCGCGGCGTCTTCCGTCGTTTCGACGTCGAAGGCGAGCGCCGCCAGCGCCTTTGATTTTGCGTCCCGCAGCGCGATTTCCGCGATGTCGCCCGCGGCGAGGCGCGCAAGGGCGCTTTCAATTTTGCGCTCAATCACGGTTTCATCCGCATCCGGCCGCGCCGATCCGGAAATCACGAAGGCGTAGCTCTCCACGGTCGGGATGATCCATGTCCGCGCATCGCCCGCCGCCTTCGCGAGCGGCGACGCGGCGCCGACCGGCGTCCCCCAGTCATTCTGGTTGAAATTCGCGCCGGCGCTGTCGCCGAGGAGCGCCTGCGCGACAAGGAACGCCGGGAAATCGGGGTGCGACGCGGCCGGCGCCGGATAGGCGATCTTGAACAGCTTTTCGTCCGACGGCGCCGAAATCCGCACGCGCCGTTCGCCGGTGCGCGGCAATTCGGCGGTCAGCGGCGCGCGCGGCCGGGTTTTCTCCTTGATCCCGCCGAACTTCTTCCTGACGAGCGTGCGAGCTTCATCCCGGTCGAGATCGCCGACAATCGTGATGACCGCATTTTGCGGCGCGTAGTGTCGTTCATAGAAGTCGACGACATCCGCATGCGTGATCGCGTTGATGTCGCCGGCATAGCCAATCGTGTTGTTGCGATAGGGATGGGTCAGGAAGTGCGTCGCCATCAGCGCATCGAACAGCGCCGAGTCCGCGTCGTTCGCGTAGCCGTTCAATTCGGCGATGACTACGCCGCGTTCGGCCTCGATGTCTTCTTTCCGAAGGTCGAGCCGCGTCATCCGGTCCGCCTCGATATCGAGCAGGAGGCCGAGATGCGCCTTCGGCGCCGTCGCAAAATAGGTCGTGAGGTCAACCCATGTATAGCCGTGCCATTCGCCGCCGATCGCATAGATTTCGCTGACAAGGCCTGTGTCCGGGAAATTCTTCGATCCTCGAAACGCCATGTGCTCGAAGAAGTGCGCAAGGCCGAGACGCCCCGCCGGATCGTCTTTCGCGCCGGTGCGATAGACGGTCTGGATGCTGACGATCGGGAAGGTGCGGTCCTCAAGCAGGATCAGCGTCAGTCCGTTCTCGAGCCGTTCGACTGAGGCGTCCGCGAGGTCAATTTTCGCCAGCGCGCTGGTCATCGAAAGCGCCGCCGCGATCAGCATTGAGGCGATCCGGCGCATCTCAGGCGACCTTCGGCGTCTTGCCGCGCGCAAAATCCTTCAGGATCTCGCGCGCCGCATTATGGCCCGGCCAGCCGGTGACGCCGCCGCCCGGATGCGTCGAGGACCCGCACATGTAGAGTCCCTTTATCGGGCTGCGGTAATCGGCGTGGCCGAGCATCGGCCGCGCGCTGAAAAGCTGGTCGATGCCGAGTTGTCCGTGAAAAATGTCGCCGCCGACCAGCGCAAGCTTTCGTTCAAGGTCGAGCGGCGACAGCGACATGCGCCCGATGATCGACGCGCGGAAATTCGGCGCATAGGCGGCGACCGTGTCGATGATCGTCTCCGCGGCGGCGTCGCGCGCCTTGTCCCAGCTATTCCCGTCCGGCAGTTTGGGCGCGAAATACTGGCAAAAGAGGTTGGCGACATGCGCCCCCTTGGGCGCGAGGCTGTCGTCGTAAACGCTTGGGAAATGCATTTCGATCGCCGGCGCGCGCGACCAGCCAAGTCGCCGCGCATCGGTGAACCCCGTATCGATGTAATCAAGGCTCGGCGCAATCAGGATCGACGCCGAATGATGGCGCGCGACGCCATTTGAAGGAAGCGCAGTGAAAATGGGCAATTCGGACAATGCGACATTCATGCGGAAGACGCCGGAGCCGGATCGCCACCCCCTGAGGCGCTCGACGAAGTCTTCCGGCAGCGCATCGCTGGGGATGATTTTTCCGAACAGCAATTGCGGATGAATGTTCGAGGCGACGGCGCGTGCGCGAAGGCTGTCGCCGTTTTCAGTCACGACGCCCTGCGCGCGTCCGGATTTCAGGATGACTTCCCTGACCGCCGCATTGACGCGAATGTCGACGCCGGCCTCGCGGCAGGCGGCGGCCATCGCCTGCGTGATCGCGCCCATGCCACCCATCACG
>JBGSNB010000522.1:0-1909 GCA_041739835.1 Parvularculaceae bacterium
TCCGGTCGCCGGCGAAAGCGTGCGGGCGCGCGCCGATTTCGGCTCGAGCGCCTTGGCGTAAGCGCGCAACAGCACAGGCGCCGAGTGGGCCCAGCTGAATTGCCGGATGATGCGCTCGCGGCCGATGACGCCCATTTCGCGGCGCAAATCAGGATCGCCCAGCAGCGTGTCGATCTTCATGGCGAAGTCCGCGACATTGTCGGGGCGCGCATAGAGCGACGCGCCGCCGGCGGAGCGCCGACCCTCGGTCAAATCGAATTGAACGATCGGTTTGGCGAGCGCCATATATTCAAGGATCTTGTTCATGGTCGACTTGTCGTTCATCGCGCAGCAGCGATCGGCATTGACGCAGACGTCAGCGGTGTTGAGGACGCCAAGGAACAGATCGTCGGGCACGCGCCCATAAAAAGTGAAGTAGTCGGCGACGCCCTTCGCGACGGCCAGCGCCCTGACGGCGGCGAGTTCGGGGCCGTCGCCGATGATCGCGAATTGCGCATCAGTGCGGCGCAGGTGACGGACGAGATGCGCGACGGCGCCGACGAGGAGGTCCAGCCCCTCCTGCTTTCCGATGACGCCGACATAGCCGACGAGGAATTTGCGTCCGCGTTTCAGCGTCGGGTCGCCGGCGCGGACCAGCATCCGGTCAAGGCGGGGTCCCGAACGCACGACGAAGACGCGATCCGGCCGCATGCCGCCGCGCGCCATTGCGATCTCGCGATAGGATTCGTTGGTCGCGATGGAAATGTCGGCGAGCGCGAATGTCGCGCGCTCAAACAGCAGCAACAGGCGATGCGCGATCCCTCGGCGGCCGAACTTCGCTTCGAAGAGCTCGGGGCAAAGATCGTGATGATCGAAGATGAATCGCACGCCGAAAAAGCACTTGAACAGGGCCGCAACGACAAAGATGAGGTCTGGCGGATTGCAGGCGTGGATGACGTCGAAGCCGCGTTCGCGACGAATCTTGAAGGCGAGACGCAACTGATTGAACAGCGCGCCGGCATATTCCTGCAAATAACCGAATCGCGAATTTCCCGCCTCGCTCAGGGGATGGCGATAGATATGGACGCCGTCGATTTCTTCATATTCGGCGGCGTAGCCCTTCAGCATCGGCGAGATGACGCTGACCTCATAGCCCGCCTCGACCAGCGTCGTCGCCTCCGCCCAGACTCGGCGGTCGAACGGAACGGGGAGGTTCTCGACAATGATCAGGACGCGTCGTTTCATGTCGGCTTTCATGGCGCGCCGGAACCGGCGCTGCGGTCATGGTTGACGGCAAGTAACGAAAATTCCGTTGCAGCGCGGGCGCGCGGCCGGCGCGCGCAGGCGCGCGGGTGGGTCAGGGGTCTCGTCACGTTTTAATCCCGAGTTAATCGAGCCCCCTCACTATTCAGCGGGGGATTAAAGCATCGGATGATTTCCGGTCTCTGAATGGCGCGCGAAGAAATGCGGCGGCTTGGCGAATTAACAGGGAGTTCACGTTTGCGCGGCGTCATCGCCGCGCTGGCGGCGTTCCTGTCGCTTGCGGGCGCCGCGCAAGCGCGGACTGCGACATTCGATTCGTCGCAGCCCTACGCGCCGGGACCGATGACGGCGCTTTCGACCGCAGGCGACGGCGCCGGCACCTTTGTCGGCCTCGGCGAGTGGATCTCGCTGCTGTTCTCGCAGCCCTTCGGCGTCTCCAAGACCGACACCGTGTCGATTTTCACGGTCGCGCCGCCGGTCGGCGATGCGCGTTTGACGATTTCGTTCGGCGTTTACAATAACGGTTCGCCGATCTTCGTCGATTCAAAGGACGTCAACGCCGGCAATGTGCTCACCGTCGGCAATCTCTTCCAGCAGGGCTGTTCGGCGTTCGGCGGCTGCGACTTCATCCTGATCACGACAAGCCGCGCGCGGCGCGGCGCGACCG
>JBGSNB010000554.1:0-1656 GCA_041739835.1 Parvularculaceae bacterium
CTTCGTCGATATCAGGAAGCCGGGCGCCGCTCGCGCCGCCGCAGCCGTCCAATCGACCTGGGTGCTGATCGACGCCGCAACGCGCCGCCCGAGACGCGTCGGCGTCGAGATATTGCAAGCCTTCGGCATCGAAGGCTAAGCCTTCGCGACTTCGTTCGCCGGACGGTTCACCATCATCATCTTGATCTCGGCGATCGCTTTTGCGGGATTGAGGCCCTTCGGACAGACCTGCGCGCAGTTCATGATCGTATGGCAGCGATAGAGCTTGAACTCGTCTTCAAGCCGGTCAAGGCGTTCATTGGTCTTCTCATCGCGGCTATCGACAAGCCAGCGCTGCGCCTGCAGCAGCGCCGCCGGGCCGAGATATTCTTCCTCGCCGTCCTTGTCGCCGTTCCACCAATAGGACGGGCACGAGGTCGAACAGCAGGCGCAGAGAATGCACTCATAGAGCCCGTCAAGCTTCTTCCTTTCGTCGGGCGACTGCAGGAATTCGGCTGTCATGGTCGAGGCGTCGGCCTGCAGATAGGGCTCGATATAGGCGTGCTGCTTGAAGAAATTCGAAAGGTCGGTGACGAGATCCTTCATCACCGGCTGGTGCGGCAAGGGATAGACGACGACCTCGCCGCCGGCGCATTCGTCCATTCCCTTGGTGCAGGCGAGCGTGTTCGACCCGTTGATGTTCATCGCACAGGAACCGCAGACGCCTTCGCGGCAGGAGCGCCGAAAGGCAAGCGTCGGATCGATCTCGTTCTTGATCTTGATGAGGCCGTCCAGGACCATCGAAACGCCGGACGCGTCGATCTCGTAGATGTCGACGCGGGGATTGTCCGGCGTCTCGGGATCATAGCGATAGACTTTGAAGGTCGCGGTCTTCACCGCGCCCGCCGCCGCCTTGTGCGTCCGTCCCCTCTTGGAAACGACCGAGTTCTTGGGAAGGGCCAATTGCACCATTTCAGTCCTGCTCCTATGGACCGCGCGCAATCACGCGCGGCTATCGTTCATACGCGCGCCATACCAGTCGAGATTGCGCGTCACAGTCATTGTCAGCGCGACCGCGCCGAAGGCGGCGACCGAACCCATCAGAAGCGCATAGTCTTCCGATTTCATCAGCAGGTATATCAGACCATAGGCGGCTGAAAAGGCGAGGAACGCGACGAGCCCGCGCCAGGCGCTGCGAAACACGGTCGCAGCATAGAAACCGGAGAGAAGGATGGTCGCGCCGGCGGCGCCGATAAAGGCGGTCTCGAAGCCGATATGCTCGGCGAAAGCGAGAACGAGCAGGTAGAACACGACCTGCGCAAGGCCGAGCAGCACATATTGGGCCGGATGCGCCCGGCCGCCCATCGTCGCCTCGATGAGGAAGAAGGTCAGGAAGATGATCCCGACAAACATCAGCGCGTATTTGAGCGCGCGGTTGACGCTCTGATAGGGGCTGTCCGTCATCACGAAGTCGACGCCGAACGCCTTGCCGCCGTCGAGCGAATGAAGCCCGGAATCGGCGATGAAGCTGCGCGGCAGGCTGCGCGCGAGATAGGGAATGCGCCATTCGGCGGTGAAGCCCTTGGCGGTGACCGTGCGCGCGTCCGGAAGGCGTGCGCCCTGAAAGGAGGGATGCGGCCAGTCGGCGGCGACAATCGCGGTCGTCGCTTCGCCGAC
>JBGSNB010000011.1:0-6195 GCA_041739835.1 Parvularculaceae bacterium
AGGGCGCGCCGAGCCCTGCTTACGAAGGCGAGGACGCGCCGCTCGCGTGGATCTTGAACGGCCGCACCGCGCGCGACAAGGGCGGCTCGCCCTATGAGCCGACCTATCACGTGCCGCTGCCGGCGAAGGGCGAAGCCAAGCGCGCGATCCTTGAGACTTATACGAAGGAGCATTCGGCGGAATACCAGTCGCAGGCGCTGATCGATCTCGCCTTCCGCATGGGTAAGAAGATCAAGGATTTCGACAAGGTGAAGTCGATCGTCCTCCACACCTCGCATCACACGCATTACGTCATCGGCACGGGCTCGGGCGATCCGCAGAAAATGGACCCGAATTCCTCCCGCGAAACGCTCGACCATTCGATCATGTATATCTTCGCGGTCGCGCTGCAGGACGGCGAGTGGCATCATGTGAAATCCTATGCGCCCGAGCGCGCGCAACGCCCCGACACCGTGCGGCTCTGGCATAAAATCTCGACAATCGAAGACCCGGAATGGACGCGCCGCTATCATTCCCATGACCCGAAGGAGAAGGCGTTCGGCGCGAAAGTGGTCATCACTTTCGACGACGGCTCGACCCTCATCGACGAACTCGGCATCGCCAACGCGCACCCCTTCGGCGCAAGGCCGTTCGGGCGGGCGGAGTATGTCAAGAAGTTCCGCACCCTGACGGATGATATTCTCGATCCGAAGGAGTCGGCGCGGTTCCTGGAGCTGGTGCAGCGTCTGCCGAATCTGACCGCGGCGGAGGTGTTGATGCTCAATCCAGCGGCGCCGAAGGGGTACCTCCTCGAGAATCCAGCGAAAGGGATTTTTTGATCAGGACTTCAAGGGCGGAGAATAGCGCAAGATCAGCCGCCCATGGGTCGCGAACAGGCGGGATTTGGAAGCAGAGCCATTGGCGCAACCAACCAAAGTCGAGAAAGCGGGCGTGCGCCGGCGTCGATTGTCCGGTCTTGGCGTCGCCTTCGCCGATGCCGAGCGCGCCGACAACAACCTCGCGCTGCTGCGTCTTGCGGCGGCGTTCGCGGTGCTGTTCGCCCATAGCTGGCCGGTCGTCGAAGGCGCCGGCGCGCACGATCCGGTGACCCGCGCCCTCAGTGCGGCTCTCGATCAGCCGGTCGCGCTTTCAGGTCTGGCGGTTCACGCCTTTTTCGTCATCAGCGGCTATCTCGTCACCAAGAGCGCGCTGACGCGCGGGAGTCTTCTGCGGTTCACGGCGGCGCGCGTCTTGCGCATCGATCCTGCGCTGCTGGTCCATGTGTTGATCGTCGCGCTTTTCATCGGTCCGCTCATCACGGGCATTCCCGTCGCGCGATATTTTCTCGACCCCCGGCTTTCCGAGTTTGTCGCCAACAACGCCCTGATGTGGAATGCGACATACGAGCTGCCCGGCGTTTTTGAGGAGCGCTTGTCAAAGACGGTCAATGCTTCGCTGTGGACGTTGCCGGTCGAAATCCGATGCTATCTTGCGATCGGCCTATTGCTTGCGGCGGGGCTGCTGCGGAGCTGGACGGTCGCCGCGCTTTTCGTCGCCTTGGGCGGACTTCAGATATTCGCGCCGGAGCTTCGTCTGCTCGGCGAGACGCATGCGGCGAGCAATGTTTTCTATTTCATGTTTGGCGCCCTCGTGTTCCTGTTCAGGGACAGGGTCCCGGCGAACTGGCTCTTTTCGCTTGGCCTTCTCCTCGCGGGGGCGGCTGTCTTTCGCGCCGGCGGCGGCCCCGTGCTGGTCGGAGCCGGGCTTGGGCTCAGCGTCTTGTGGGCGGGACTCATTGCGCCGAGAGTCTTCGACAGCGCGCGATGGCTGGGCGATCCTTCCTATGGCGTCTATCTATGGGCTTACCCAATTCAACAGATTGTGGTCGAAACGATCAATGTCGTCGATCCTTGGACAGTGACCGCAATCGCCGGCGTCTTAACGCTCGCCGCCGGCGTTCTGTCCTGGCGTCTTGTCGAACGTCGCGCGCTGGCGAAAGCGAGCAGCGCCGCGCTTTGGGCGTCGCGAGGCGTCGGCTATGTGGGCCGCATCGTCGGCGACCGATTGACGCGCTAATTCTGGGAGAATGTCTCGCCTATGCTCTTCACCAAAAAACACGCCGCAGAAAAGCGCGCCGATTTTCGCAAGGCGCTGAAGTCCGGCAGGCTCTTGCAGTTCCCCGGCGCGTTCAATCCGCTCTGCGCGCAGATGATCGAGACGAAAGGGTTTGACGGCGTCTATATTTCGGGCGCGGTGATGTCAGCCGACCTCTGCCTTCCCGATATCGGCATTTCGACGCTGACGGAATTTGCGGAGCGCGGGCATCAAATGGCGCGCGTCACCGATCTGCCGACGATCATCGATATCGACACCGGCTTTGGCGAGCCGATGTCGGCGGCGCGCTCGGTGCGGACGATGGAAGAGATGGGGATTTCCGCCTGCCACATCGAAGATCAGGTCATGCCCAAGCGCTGCGGCCACCTCGACGGCAAGGAAGTTGTCGATGTCGCGACCATGACGCAGCGGGTGAAGGCGGCGGCCGACGCCAAGCGCGACCCGAATTTCATTTTGATCGCGCGGTCCGACGCGCGCGCCGTCGAAGGCCTCGACAAGGCGATCGACCGCATGAAGGCCTATGTCGACGCCGGCGCCGACATGATTTTCCCGGAAGCGATGGCGAACGAGAAGGAGTTCGAGGCGGTGCGCAAGGCGATCTCCGTGCCGATGCTCGCCAACATGACGGAGTTCGGCAAGTCGCGCCTGTTGAACAAGAAGGAGCTGGAAGCGCTCGGCTTCAACCTCGTCATCTATCCGGTGACGACCCTGCGCCTCGCAATGTTCGGCGCGGAAAAGGGCCTTGACGCGATCCTCAGGGACGGCGACCAGAACGGCGTTCTTGAGATCATGCAGCACAGGCGTGATCTCTACGAGCTCCTGCGCTATCACGACTACAACCAGTTCGATCAGTCGCTCTACAATTTCCAGGTTTCGGATACGCCGAAAGAATAAGGAACGCGCCGATGACGGAAGAAGTGAAATACGGCCTGGCGGGCGTCGTCGCCGACGACACGGCGGTGTCGAAGGTGATGCCGGAGAGCAATTCGCTCACCTATCGCGGATATGCGGTGCAGGACCTCGCGACGCAGTGCCGCTTCGAGGAGGTCGCCTATCTGATCTGGAACAAGGAGCTGCCGACGCGGGCGCAGCTTGACGCCTTCATCGCCCTTGAAAAGAGCGAGCGCGGGATTTCCGGCGAAATGCTGAAACTCATCCGCATGCTGAACCCCAAGGCGCATCCGATGGACACGCTGCGCACGGCGGTCTCGTTCATGGGGCAGGCCGACGATACGGCGGAAGACAGCTCGCCCGCCGGACTTTACGACAAGTCGGTGCGGATGTTCGCGCAGATCCCGGAGATCGTCGCGGCGGATTTCCGCGTCCGCAACGGCAAGGCGCCGATTACGGCGACGCGGGACCTCGGCTTTGCCGAGAATTTTTTCCATATGTGCTTCGGCGAGGTTCCGGCGCCCGAAATCGTCAAATGCTTCGACATCTCGATGACGCTCTATGCGGAGCACTCGTTCAACGCCTCGACCTTCACCGCGCGCACCATCGCCTCGTCGCTTTCCGATATCTATTCCGCGGTGACGGGCGCGATCGGCTCGCTGAAGGGGCCGCTGCATGGCGGCGCCAATGAGGCGGTGATGCACCTCCTGAAGGAAGTCGGCGGCGCGAAGAACGCCGAGGCCTGGATGATGGACGCGCTCGCGAAAAAGAAGAACATCATGGGCTTCGGCCACCGCGTTTATAAGAGGGGCGACAGCCGCGTGCCGACGATGACCGACGCCTTCAGGAAAATGGTCGACGTCATCGGCACCGCCGAAGCGCGGGAGTACTGGGAAATGTCGCGCATCCTCGACGCGACGATGGTGCGCGAGAAGAACATCTATCCGAATCTCGATTTCCCGACGGGTCCCGCTTATTACCTGATGGGCTTCGATATCCCGATCTTCACGCCGATTTTCGTCGTCAGCCGCATCACCGGATGGACCGCGCATGTGATGGAGCAACGCGCCGCGAACAAGCTCGTGCGCCCGCTGTCCAATTATGTCGGCGCGCCGGAGCGCGGCGTCGTCCCGATCGAGAAGCGATAGGCGATGGGAAATCCGCGCATCCGCACCGAAGAAGAGCGCCGTCGCGCGATGGAGGCGGTGAAGGAGCTGCTGCGCTGGATCGGCGACGATCCCGCCCGGGAAGGCCTCGTCGACACGCCGCAGCGCGTCGTCGACGCGTTTCTTGAATATTTCAAGGGCTATGAGGAATGCGCCGACACCTATCTCCAGCGCACCTTCGAGCATGTCGGCGGGTATGACGAGATCGTGCTCCTCCGCGACATTCCGTTCCACTCGCATTGCGAACACCACATGGCGCCGATCATCGGCAAGGCGCATGTCGCCTATTTGCCGAAGGAGCGCGTCGTCGGCATTTCAAAACTCGCGCGTGTCGTTCACGCCTACGCCAAACGGCTGCAGGTGCAGGAGCGGCTGACAGCCGAGATCGCCGACTGCATCCAGCGCGTGCTGGAGCCGATCGGCGTCGCGGTGACGATCGAGGCGACGCATGCCTGCATGACCTGCCGCGGCGTCGAAACTCCGGGCGTCATCATGACGACGAGCCGGATGATGGGCGCGTTCCGCGATGATCCGCGCACGCGGCAGGAAGTCCTGAAACTCATGGGATTCAACTAGGCTATTCGGCCTGCTCAAGGGAGCGCACAATGTCCTACCAGACGATCCTGCTTGAAACCGACGGCGCCGTCGGCATCGTCACGCTGAACCGGCCGGAGGCGCTGAACGCCTTTTCGGACCAGTTGATGGACGAATTGACGGACGCGCTGAAAAAGCTCGAGGCCGACGACGATATCGGCTGCATCGTCCTGACCGGCTCCGAGAAGGCGTTCGCCGCCGGCGCCGACATCAAGGAGATGGCGTCGAAGACCTATATGGAGGTTTTCAACGAGCAGTTCATCACCCGCAACTGGGAGGAAACGACGCGCGTCAGGAAGCCCGTCATCGCGGCGGTCGCCGGCTATGCGCTCGGCGGCGGCTGCGAACTCGCGATGATGGCGGATTTCATCATCGCCGGCGACAACGCGAAATTCGGCCAGCCGGAAATCACCATCGGCGCAATGCCGGGCGCCGGCGGCACGCAGCGCCTCGCGCGCTTCATCGGCAAGTCGAAGGCGATGGAGATGTGCCTCACCGGCCGCATGATGGACGTGCAGGAGGCGGAGCGCTGCGGTCTCGTCTCGCGCATCGTGCCGAAGGGCGAACTCCGCGCCGAGGCGATCAAGACGGCAAAACAGATTGCGTCCTATTCGCGCCCGATCGTCATGCTGACGAAAGACGCGGTCAACCGCGCCTTCGAATTGCCGCTGACCGAGGGCGTGCGTTACGAGCGCCGCGTCTTCCATTCGATCTTCGGCACCGAAGACCAGCAGGAAGGCATGGCCGCCTTCGTCGAAAAGCGAAAGCCGGCGTTCAGGAATCGTTAAGGAGGACGGCCGCCCGGCCTAGGTCGCGCAGCGGCGCGCCGCCCGCACTCTATTCCCTTGTTTCGCTGGTTAACGGCGAATTAGCGCTTGCCGCCTAGCGTCGAACTTCCCGGGGAAGGTCGATGCGTACGCTGAACAGGTCAGACAGGGCGTCCAGTTCGCTGATGAGCGCTTTCGCCTCCGACATGGCGGAGGCGATGGCGGTGCGCCGCGCCGCGCTCGACGCCAAGGCGGCGCGCGCCGAAGCTGAAATGTCGATCAAGGCGCGCGCGGAATTCTTCGCCAACATGAATCACGAATTGCGGACGCCGCTGAACGCGATCATCGGCTTTGCGACGATGCTGAAAGAAGGCGACGCCTACAAGCTGTCGCCGGAGCAGCGCGAAAGCTATGCGGACTATGTCCTGCAATCCGCCGATCTCCTGCTCAGCCATATCAACACGCTGATCGAGGCGGCGGCGCTCGACAGCGGCGAATTGTCGATGGAGCCGGCGACGATCGACCTTGCCGCCGCGCTCGAAGACGCCGTCAAACGCGCGCAGATCGCCGCCGACGCCGGCAAGGTCGCCATCGACATCAAGTCCGAGGGCGTCAAGGCCGAGGGCTGGGGCGACGGCGTCCGCATGGCGCAAGCGCTCGATCACGTGATCCGCACCGCCGTC
>JBGSNB010000013.1:0-1706 GCA_041739835.1 Parvularculaceae bacterium
TGGTCGCCGGCCTCGCCGCGCCGCTATTCGCCGCCGCGCGCAGCGGGGATGACGATAGCGTCAATGTCTATCGCGGCGACCCGTTTCCCTGAGCGTCGCGCCCCTGTCCGTCACAGCGTGTCCTGAAACCGGATCGGCTCGCCCTGCGCCGGGCCGAGGATCTCGTTCTCACGCATCACCGTCCGTCCCCGGACGATCGTCATCACCGGCCAGCCGGTCGCGCGCATGCCGTCGAACGGCGTCCAGCCGACGCGCGAGGCGGACCATTGATGCGTGATGGTCTCGCGGCGCTTCATATCGACAATGGTGAAATCGGCGTCATAGCCTGCGGCGAGGCGGCCCTTGCCGGCGATCGCGAAAATGCGGTTCGGCCCGTGACAGACGAGATCGACGAAGCGCGCGAGGCTGAGCCGGCCTTCTGCGACATGGGTCAGCATCACCGGAACCAATGTCTGGACCCCCGGCATGCCGGAGGGCGACGCCGGGTAGGGCTTTGCTTTTTCCTCGCGCGTGTGCGGCGCGTGGTCGGAGCCGACGACGTCGAAGACGCCCTGCCGCACCCCGTCCCACAGCCCGTCGCGATGGCGCGCGTCGCGAATGGGCGGGTTCATCTGCGCCAGGCCCTTAAGGTCGCGATAGCAGTCCGGCGCCGCCAGCGTCAGATGTTGCGGCGTCACTTCCGCCGTCGCGATGTCCCTTGCGGCGGCAAGGAGCGGGACTTCCTCGGCGGTCGACACATGCAGAACGTGAATGCGCCGCCGCGCCGCGCGCGCCAATCGCAGCAGGCGAAGGGTCGACGACACGGCCGCCTCGGCGGTGCGCACCTCCGTATGCGACGTCCAGTCGCCTTCGCGCGCGAATCTTTTGTTGTCGCGCAGCATGAACTCGTCTTCCGAATGCACGGCGACGCGGCGCGACCCATGCCGCAGCACGTCGAGAACGCCGGCGTCGTCCTCGACGAGGAGATCGCCGGTCGACGCGCCCATGAAGATCTTGACGCCGCAAACGCCCCTCATCCGCTCAAGCTCGACGAGGTCCTTGGGATTTTGGTGTGTTGCGCCGACATAAAACGCGTGATCGCAGAACATCCGGTGATGGCCGCGCGCCAGCTTGTCGTCGAGCGCCGCCGCCGTCGTCGTCAGCGGATTGGTGTTCGGCATTTCAAAAACAGCGGTGACGCCGCCGAGGACGGCGGCGCGGCTCCCCGATTCGAGGTCTTCCTTGTGGGTCGGGCCCGGCTCGCGGAAATGCACCTGCGTGTCGATGACGCCGGGCAGCACATGGAGGCCGGCGCAGTCGATCGTCTCGCCCGCCGACGCGCGCGCAAGATCGCCGATTTCGGCGATGCGTCCGGCGACAACGCCGACATCGCGGACGCCCTCGCCATCATGATTGACGACAGCCCCGTTCTTCAAAATGAGGTCGAATGATTTCGGCATCAGGCGCTTCTAGTACAATGCGCCCGGCTTTGAAAACGGGGCGGTCTCAGGCCCGCCGCATCGCCAGCAGCGGCCCCGCATAAAGCGCCGCGAAAACGGCATTGAAGACCGCATTTGACGCAACTCCAGAGCTGATCGAGCCGGCGCTATCGACAACGAACCAGGTCGCAATGGCGATCAGCGCCCCGTTGCGCGCGGCGACATCGCCGCGTTCGACCGCCGGCGCGACGACGAACCAGGACAGCGCCGCAAAGGCGGCGGTCAACC
>JBGSNB010000041.1:0-2514 GCA_041739835.1 Parvularculaceae bacterium
GGCCGCACGATCATCGTGACCGACCCGCCCGAGAAGGAATATCGCTGCAAGTCCGTATGAATTTAACAACACCCAGGGTGATGTGAGTGAACCGCCCCGGGTTTGCCGGAGGCTCCAACTCTTGAGAGGATGGAGCCATGACGGACAAACCACAACGACCAAGGTATTCGCCGGAATGAAGTCGAATTACGACAACACCCGCGCCTGCTTGTCGCACATCCGAAGTAATGTGCACGCTTGGTCAAAAATCAAGCTGCAATTTAATTTCGTCGTAATTATACTCCTACCGGGAAGCAAGAAGAGGCAATTCAATCGTCAGAGACGTTATTACTTGATTGCATTTATCTGCCCCCCCGCGGCCGGCTCAACATCCGGCTCACCGTCCCCTCGCTCTTCGTAATCCGTCCCCTGCTTCCCTTCTCCACCGCGGCCTCGACTGCCTCCTGCCGCGCGAAGGGATCATCGGCGACCGCCAATTCCGTTTCCTGAAGCCGCCGGATTTCGTCGCGCAATCGCGCCGCTTCCTCGAATTCGAGGTTGGCGGCGGCCTCGCGCATCTCCTTTTCCAATCCGGTGATGACGGCGCGCAAATTGTGGCCGGCGAAGGCGGCGGCGTCTTCGGCAAAGCCGGAGACATATTGACCGGCTCTGCCGGCGATGCGGTGGCCGACGAAACTCGTCCCCATCGCGGCCTTGCGCCCCTCGTCGTCGTCGCGCGCGAGGTCGGAGATCATCGCCTTGGTCGATTGCGGCGTAACGCCGTGCGCCGCATTGTGCGCTTCCTGTTTTTCGCGGCGGCGATCGGTTTCCGCCATCGCGCGCTCCATCGAGCCGGTGACGCGGTCGGCGTACAAGATGACCTTGCCGTCGACATTGCGCGCCGCCCGGCCGATCGTCTGGATCAGTGAGGTTTCCGAGCGCAGGAACCCTTCCTTGTCGGCGTCGAGGATCGCGACCAGCCGGCATTCCGGGATGTCGAGCCCCTCGCGCAGGAGATTGATGCCGACCAGCACGTCGAAAGCGCCGAGGCGCAAATCGCGGATGATCTCGATCCGCTCCAGCGTCTCGATGTCGGAATGCATGTAGCGCACGCGCACGCCCTGCTCGTGCATGTATTCAGTCAGGTCTTCCGCCATGCGCTTCGTCAGCACGGTGACGAGGCTGCGGCCGCCCTGCTTGGCGACCTGTTTCACTTCGGCGATGACGTCGTCGACCTGGTTCGACTTCTCGCCCGTGACGGCGCGCACCTCGACCATCGGGTCGATAAGGCCCGTCGGGCGAATGACCTGCTCGACAAAGACGCCGCCGGTGCGGTCAAGCTCCCACGGGCCCGGCGTCGCCGAGACATGCGTCGTCTGCGGCCGCATTTTTTCCCATTCCTCGAATTTCAGGGGCCGGTTGTCCATGCAGGACGGCAGCCGGAAGCCGTATTCGGCGAGCGTCTTCTTTCTCGCGAAGTCGCCGCGGAACATCGCGCCGATCTGCGGCACCGTGACATGGCTTTCGTCGCAGAAGAGCAGCGCGTTGTCCGGGAGATATTCGAACAGGGTCGGCGGCGGCTCGCCAGGCTTGCGGCCCGTTAGGTAGCGCGAATAATTCTCGATGCCGGCGCACGACGCCGTCGCCGCCATCATTTCGAGATCGAATTGCACGCGTTGCTCGAGCCTTTGCGCTTCGAGGAGACGCCCCTCCGCGCGCATCACGGGGAGGATGTCGTTCAGCTCCTTCTTGATGCCTTGTATCGCCTGCGTCAGCGTCGGGCGCGGCGTCACATAGTGACTGTTCGCATAGACGGTGATCGACTGCAGATCGTCGCTTTTGGCGCCGGTCAGCGGATCGAACTCGACGATCGCCTCGACCTCGTCGCCGAACATCGAGACGCGCCAGGCGCGGTCTTCGTAATGCGCGGGAAAGATCTCGATGATATCGCCGCGCGCACGGAAGCTGCCGCGCGCAAAGCCGGCATCGGCGCGCCGGTATTGCAACGCCACGAGATCGGCGAGCAGCGTGTTGCGCAGGATCGTCTGGCCGAGTTCGAGACTGAACGTCATCGCGGTGTAGGTTTCGACCGAGCCGATGCCATAAATGCAGGAGACCGACGCGACGATGATGACGTCGTCGCGCTCAAGGATCGCGCGCGTCGCGGCGTGGCGCATGCGGTCGATCTGTTCGTTGACGGACGATTCCTTCTCGATATAGGTGTCGGTGCGCGGCACATAGGCTTCCGGCTGGTAATAGTCGTAATAGGACACGAAATACTCGACCGCGTTGTCGGGAAAGAACGCCTTGAATTCGGAATAAAGCTGCGCCGCGAGCGTCTTGTTCGGCGCAAGGATCAGCGCCGGGCGCTGCGTCTCCTCGATCACCTTCGCCATGGTGAAGGTCTTGCCGGTGCCGGTCGCGCCGAGCAGCACCTGATCGAAATCGCCGGCCTTGATCCCCGCCGACAATTCCGCGATCGCCGCCGGCTGGTCGCCCGCCGGCTGGTAGGCGCTCTTCACGCGCAAGGGCCGC
>JBGSNB010000177.1:0-7123 GCA_041739835.1 Parvularculaceae bacterium
GTCAGCAGACGCGCCTCACTTTCGCGCGCTGCGGGGTCGTCGATCCTGCAAGTATCGACGAGTACCGCGCCAAGGGCGGGCTCGTCGGGGCGCAAAAGGCGCTGTCGCTTTCCGGCGCCGCCATCTGCGCCGAAATCCTCGCCTCGGGCCTGCGCGGGCGGGGCGGCGCCGGGTTTCCCGCCGGGATCAAATGGAAAACGGTCGCCGCCGCCGAGGCCGATCGGAAATATATTGTCTGCAACGCCGACGAAGGCGACAGCGGGACCTTCGCCGACCGCATGATCATGGAGGGTGATCCGTTCCTGCTGATCGAGGGAATGACGATCGCCGCCGTCGCGACCGGCGCGACGCAGGGCTATATTTATCTGCGCTCGGAATATCCGGTCGCCGCGCGCGTCCTCGAACAGGCGATCCGCGCCGCTTACAGCGCGGGGCTCCTCGGCGCCGATATTCTCGGATTCGGACGGCGCTTCGATCTTGAACTCTTCATCGGCGCCGGCGCCTATATCTGCGGTGAGGAAACCTCGCTGCTGAATTCGCTGGAAGGAAAGCGCGGCGAGGTGAGGGCGAAACCGCCGCTGCCGGCGATCGCGGGCCTCTTCGGCAAGCCGACGCTCGTCCACAATGTGCTCTCCTTCTGCGCGGTCCCGACAATCCTCGCCGGCGGCGCCGCGAATTATGCGGCGCTCGGCGTCGGCAGATCGACGGGAACCATGCCGTTCCAATTGTCGGGCGATGTCAGATATCCGGGCCTTTTCGAGGCGCCGTTCGGCCTGACCCTGCGCGACCTTGTGGAACAGATCGGCGGCGGGACGCGGTCGGGGCGGCCTGTGCGCGACATTCAGATCGGCGGCCCGCTCGGCACCTATCTGCCGCCGTCGCTGTTCGATGTGAGGATCGATTATGAAGCGCTCGCCGCGATCGGCGCCGGCGTCGGCCATGGCGGCGTCGTCGTCTTCAATGACAGCGTCGATCTCGCCGAACAGGCGCGCTACGCCTTCGAATTCTGCGCCGAGGAAAGCTGCGGCAAATGCACGCCCTGCCGCATCGGCGCGGTGCGCGGCGTCGAGCTGATGGACAAGATCAAAGCCGGCGACGATCACGCGAACACCATGCAGGTGCTCGCCGATCTCTGCGAGCTGATGGTCGACGGCTCGCTCTGCGCCATGGGCGGGATGACGCCGATTCCGGTCGAAAGCGCCATCCGGCATTTCCCGGAGGATTTCGCTTTTCCGCCGAAGAGGCGTAGGATCGCCCAATCGGAGCCCGCGTCATGACGATCCTTGCGGAAAAGGATTTCGGCACGCCGCGCCCGAAGGCGGCGCGGAAAATCTGGCTCGAAATCGACGGCTTTGACGTCGAGATCGAGGAGGGCGCCAGCATCATGCGCGCCGCCGCGACACTCGGAACCTCAATCCCGAAGCTCTGCGCCACCGACCGCCTCAACGCCTTCGGCTCCTGCCGGCTCTGCCTTGTCGAGATCGACGGGCGCAAGGGAACGCCCGCCTCCTGCACGACGCTGGTTGCGGACGGCATGAAAGTCAGGACCGAAACGCCGCGCCTCCAGAAATTGCGGCGCGGCGTGATGGAGCTGTACATCTCCGACCATCCGCTCGATTGCCTCACCTGTTCTGATAATGGCGACTGCGAGCTGCAGGACATGGCGGGGCGCGTCGGCCTGCGCGAGGTGCGCTATGGCTATGAGGGCGAGAACCATTTCGGCAAGGCGAAGGATCTCTCGAACCCTTACTTCCAGTTCGAGCCGTCGAAATGCATCGTCTGTTCGCGTTGCGTCAGGGCTTGCGACGAGGTGCAAGGAACGCTCGCGCTGACGATCGAAGGGCGCGGCTTCAATTCGAAGGTCTCCTTCGCCGGCGCGGATTTCTTCTCGTCGGAATGCGTCTCCTGCGGGGCCTGCGTCGACGTCTGTCCGACGGCGACCTTGCAGGAAAAGACCGTTGCTGAATTCGGCGTGCCCGACCGCACCGTGCTGACGACCTGCGCCTATTGCGGCGTCGGCTGCTCGTTCAAGGCGGAACTGAAGGGCGATCAGGTGATCCGCATGACGCCCTACAAGGACGGCAAGGCCAATCACGGCCATTCCTGCGTGAAGGGCCGGTTCGCCTGGGGCTACGCCGCGCATCCCGACCGCGTCACGGCGCCGCTTGTCCGCGAGACCATCACCGAACCCTGGCGCGAAGTCTCGTGGGACGAAGCGATTGCCTATGCCGCAAGGCGCCTCAAGGAAACCCAGGTGAAATACGGCCGCAAATCGATCGGCGCGATTTCGTCGTCACGCTGCACCATCGAAGAAGTCTGGGTCGTGCAGAAGATGGTGCGCACGGCGTTCGGCAACAACAATATCGACACCTGCGCGCGGGTCTGCCATTCGCCGACCGGTTACGGCCTGAAGCAGACCTATGGCACGTCCGCCGGCACGCAGGATTTCGACAGCGTCGAAGACGCCGATGTCATCCTGATCATCGGCGCCAATCCGACCGACGCGCATCCGGTCTTCGCCTCGCAGATGAAGCGTCGGCTCCGAGAGGGAGCAAAGCTCATCATCGCCGATCCGCGCGCGATCGATCTCGTCAGGACGCCGCATATCGAAGCGGCGCATCATCTGCAGCTGCAGCCAGGCACGAATGTCGCGCTCATCAATGCGCTCGCCCATGTCGCGGCGACCGAAGGTCTGCTCGATCAGGGTTTCATCGACGCGCGCTGCGATGCGGCCTCGTTCCGCGAGTGGCTTCAATTCATCCGCGGCGCGGAGAATTCGCCTGAGGTCGTCGCCGCAATCACCGGCGTCCCGGCGGAAGATATTCGCGCCGCCGCGCGGCTTTACGCTTCGGGCGGGCGCGCCGCGATCTATTACGGGCTCGGCGTCACCGAGCACAGCCAGGGTTCGACCATGGTGATGGGCATGGCGAACCTCGCCATGGCGACCGGGAATATCGGCCGGCGCGGTGTCGGCGTCAATCCGCTCCGTGGGCAGAACAATGTGCAGGGCTCCTGCGACATGGGCTCCTTCCCGCATGAATATTCCGGTTATCGCCATGTGTCGGACGACACGACGCGACTGACATTTGAGAAAGCGTGGGGCGTCAGGCAGGACGCCGAGCCCGGCTATCGCATCCCGAACATGTTCGACGAGGCGGTCGGCGGCGGTTTCAGGGGCCTCTACGTGCAGGGCGAGGACGTCGCGCAGTCGGACCCTGACACCCAGCATGTCGAGGCGGCGCTCGGCGCGCTCGACATCCTCATCGTGCAGGACCTCTTCCTCAACGAGACCGCGCGCTTTGCGCATGTTTTCCTCCCGGGGACGTCGTTCCTTGAAAAGGACGGCTGTTTCATCAACGCCGAGCGGCGCATCAATCGCGTGCGGCCGGCGATCCGCGAAAAGACCGGGATGGAAGAATGGCGCGTGACGCAGGCGCTCGCCAACGCGCTCGGCTATGAGATGAATTTCTCCTCGGCGGGCGATATCATGGATGAGATTGCGGCGCTGACGCCGACCTTCGCCAATGTGTCGCACCGGATGCTGGACGAGAAGGGGAGCGTGCAGTGGCCCTGCAATGACGCGGCGCCGGCCGGCACGCCGATCATGCATATTGACGGGTTCGTGCGCGGCAAGGGATTATTTGTCACGACGGAATTCACGCCGACACCGGAAAAGACCAGCCGAAAATTTCCGTTGATCCTGACGACCGGACGCATTCTCTCGCAATATAATGTCGGCGCGCAGACGCGCCGCACTGCGAACGAGATCTGGCACGAAGAGTATGTCCTCGAAATTCATCCCGCCGACGCCGAGGCGCGGGGCGTCCGCGACGGCTTCTGGGTCGCGGTCAAGAGCCGCAAGGGCGAGATCACGCTTCGCGCGCGCGTCACTGACCGTGTCGCGCCGGGCGTCGTTTATACGACGTTTCACCACCCCGAGACCGGCGCAAACGTCGTGACGACCGAGTATTCCGACTGGGCGACGCAGTGCCCGGAATACAAGGTGACGGCGGTCGAAGTCGCCCCCGCCAATCATCGCTCCGACTGGCAGCGTCGTTACGAGGAAACGCTGCCCTTGATGCGCGGTCTCGCCGTTGAACCCGCCGAATAAAGTGACGACCATCCGCAGTTTCGGCGCGCCGCCGCCGGTCGATCGCGAAATTTCGGCCGGGGAGGCGCGCTGGCGCGTGCCTGAGGAAACGCCGGTCGCCTTCATCTATAACGGGCGCAATTATGCGGTAATGCTGGCGACGCCAGCCGACCTCGGCGATTTCGCCGTCGGTTTTTCGCTGACCGAGCGCATCGCGGCGTCGGTTGATGAGATCGAAGCGGTCGAAGTTCACCATAGCGCGCAGGGCGTCGATCTGCGCCTGACGATGGCCGCGCCGGCGATCGAGCGGCTGGATCTCCGGCAAGGGCGGCGCAATCTCGTCGGTCGGGCCGGCTGCGGCGTTTGCGGCGTCGAGAATGCGGAAATATTTTTTGAGGAATTGCCGAAGGTACCCGGCGGCGCCCTGCGCATCGCCGATGACGCTTTGCTGCGCGCGGCGCGAGGGCTCGCCGATCATCAGCCGATCAACGCGCGGACGCGCACTGTCCATTCCGCGGCATTTGCCTCCCGGTCAGGCGACATTGCGCTCGCACGAGAGGATGTCGGCCGGCACAACGCGCTCGACAAACTGATCGGCGCGCGCCTGCGGCAGGGCGCCGCAATGGACGAGGGCTTCGTCGTGATGTCGAGCCGCTGCTCCTATGAGATTGTCGAAAAGGCGGCGCGCGCCGGCGTCCGCGCGGTGCTGTCCCTGTCGGCGCCGACGGCCTTTGCGATCCGCAAGGCGGCGGAGGCCGATATCGCGCTTTATGCCCTCGCGGGCGAGGACGTCGCCGCGATCTGCTGACCGGGCAAGCTATGCGTCGCGCGGCATTTGCCGCCGAGAGGAAACGCGCTAGGAATGCCGGCAAAACCTTCCACGGGAGACGCCGGATGAGAACCCGCGCCGCAATCGCCGTTGCGCCGAACAGGCCGCTTGAAATCGAGGAGATCGATCTCGACGGGCCGAAGCCCGGCGAGGTCCTGGTTGAAATCAAGGCGACGGGCGTCTGCCACACCGACGCCTACACGCTCGAAGGAAAAGATTCGGAAGGGATTTTTCCGTCGATCCTCGGACACGAAGGCGCCGGGATCGTCCGCGAGATCGGCGCCGGCGTCGCCAGCGTCGCGGTCGGCGATCACGTCATTCCTCTGTACACGCCGGAATGCCGGCAATGCAAAACCTGCCTGTCCCGCAAGAGCAATCTGTGCACCTCGATCCGCGCGACGCAGGGCAAGGGCCTGATGCCGGACGGAACCAGCCGGTTCAAACGCAAGGGCGAGACGATCTATCACTACATGGGTTGTTCGACCTTCTCGAATTTCACGGTACTGCCCGAGATCGCGGTCGCAAAAATCCGCAAGGACGCGCCATTTGAAAAAGCCTGCTATATCGGCTGCGGCGTGACGACCGGCGTCGGCGCGGTGATGTGGACGGCGAAGGTCGAGCCCGGCGCCAATGTCGCCGTGTTCGGGCTGGGCGGCATCGGCCTCAATGTCATCCAGGGCGCGCGCCTCGTCGGCGCCAACCGCATCATCGGCATCGACATCAATCCCGCCAAGCGGGCCATGGCCGAAGAATTCGGCATGACGGATTTCATTAATCCGGCCGAGATCGGCGCAAAAAACGTCGTCGACCGGATCGTTGAGCTGACCGGCGGCGGCGCCGATTATTCCTTCGACTGCACCGGCAACACCGATGTGATGCGTCAGGCGCTCGAATGCTGCCACCGCGGCTGGGGCCAGTCGATCATCATCGGCGTTGCGGAATCCGGCAAGGAAATCGCGACGCGCCCGTTCCAGCTGGTGACGGGCCGCGTGTGGAAAGGGACGGCCTTTGGCGGCGCGCGCGGGCGGACCGACACGCCGAAAATCGTCGACATGTATATGGACCGGAAGATCGAGATCGACCCGCTGATCACCCACACGATGCCGCTCGACAAGATCAACGACGCCTTCGAGTTGATGCATGCGGGCAAGTCGATCCGCTCGGTGATCGTGTTCTGACGGCGCGAAAAGGCGCGAAGCAAGATGACGACGAAAATCGCGATGGAAAAGGCGACGACGGCGCCGCTGATCGACGCCTTCGGGCGGCGCATCACCTATCTGCGCCTGTCGGTCACCGACCGCTGCGACCTGCGCTGCGCCTATTGCATGTCGGAGCGGCCGGAATTCCTGCCGAAGGCGAGCATCTTGTCGCTGGAAGAACTTGAAGCGGTCGCCGAGGCGTTCATCGCGCGCGGCGTGCGCAAGATACGTCTGACCGGCGGCGAGCCATTGGCGCGGCGCAATGTGATGAGTCTCGTCGAGGGGCTTTCCGCATCGCTCCATGACGGTCGCCTCGATGAATTGACGATGACGACCAATGGAACGCAGCTCGTAAAATACGCGGGCGCACTGAAGGACGCCGGCATTCGCCGCCTCAATGTGTCGCTCGACACGCTCGATCGCTGGAAATTCGCGCAGATCGCGCGGCGCGATGCGCTGGATCGCGTGCTCGCCGGCATCGACGCCGCGCTGGCCGTTGGCATGAAGATCAAGTTCAATACCGTCGCATTGAAGGATCGCAATCTCGATGAAATCCCGCGCCTCATCGAATGGGCGCATGGGCGCGGCATGGAGTTGACCCTGATCGAGGTGATGCCGCTCGGCGAAGTCGAAGAGGACCGCACCGATCAGTTCGCGCCACTCTCCGACATTCGCGCGGCGCTGGCGCACCGCTGGACGCTGGTCGATGACGATCACCGCACCGGCGGCCCGGCGCGATACGCGCGCATCAAGGAGACCGGCGGGCGCGTCGGCTTCATCACGCCGCTGACCGCGAATTTCTGCGACGGCTGCAACCGCGTGCGCGTCACCTGTTCAGGCGAACTTTACATGTGCCTCGGCCAGCAGCGCCGCGTCGATCTGAAATCCGCCCTGCGCGACGGTGGCGAGGGCGCGCTCTCGCGCGCGCTCGACGAGGCGATGGCGAAGAAGCCGCTCGGACATGAATTCGCGGTGTCGAAATTCGGCGACGGCCCTGCGGCGCCG
>JBGSNB010000284.1:0-1585 GCA_041739835.1 Parvularculaceae bacterium
TGGACTTCGGCCGGCGACCAGCGACGGCGCCCCTATCATCGGCGACGCGCCAGAGGGCCCGGACGGGCTTTTCCTGGCGCTTGGCCATTACCGAAACGGCGTCCTTCTCGCCCCCGCGACCGCCGATGCGCTCGCGGAACTCGTCATCGAAGGGCGCCTTTCGCCTTCAATCGCCGCGTTCGGCGCGGGCCGTTTCACCTGATTAGGAGTTTCTTGACCATGATTTGTAAGTGTTTTCCGCAATCCGAGGCGCAAACCCATGACTGACGCCATTCTTCCCGCGACGATCGCCAGACCGGCGGTGCAGGGCGCGCTCAAAAAGGCGTCGGACGCGACCGGCGTCGGCTTTGATTATCTCTATCGCGTCGCTGTGCGCGAAAGCTCGCTCAATCCTGCGGCGACGGCGAAGACGTCAAGCGCCGCGGGCCTCTTCCAGTTCATCGAGGAAACCTGGCTCGGCGCCGTCAAGCAATATGGCGCGAAGCACGGGCTCGCGCATTTCGCCGCCGATATCGAGAAAGGGCCGTCCGGCCGGCATCAGGTCGCGGATCCGGCGCGCCGCAAGGAGATCCTTGATCTGCGTTTCGATCCGGAGAAGGCGGCGGCGCTAGCCGGCGAACTCGCGCGCGAGAACAGATCCGCGCTTGAAGGCGCGCTCGGGCGCGCCGTCGACGCGGCCGAGCTTTACGCCGCGCATTTCCTCGGAGCCGGCGGCGCGAAGAAACTCCTGTCGGCGAAGCCGGAGGACAGCGCCGCGGCGCTGCTGCCGGCGGCCGCCGCCGCAAACCGGCATGTCTTTTACGATGGCGAGCGTGCGCGCAGCGTCGGCGAGGTGATCGAGGGTTTCCGCCGCACGATCGGCGTCGCGAGGGAGACCATCTCCGACATCGGCGCCCGCATCGAAAAGAGCCTGGCGCCGCTGCTCCGCGACAGCGCGGACGCGCTGCTCGGCGCGCCTTTCGAGCGCGCCTCGTTCTTGCGGCCGGAGACGACGCCGGGGTTCGAAATCAAGGGCCTGTCGCCGCTGGTGCTGGCGGTGCTGCAGGCGCTCGATTCGAGCGATGTCGGCGGCCGGGACCGGCGCTAGCCTAATCGCACGCGGAAAGAGACATCCCTTGCGGAAGCTTTGTGCTGGCGTCGCCGCACGCGCCCGACAATTGTCCGGCGACGAGGTTTTTCGCGCCCGAAAAATCGGCGCCCCGCAGTTTTGCGCCGGCGAAATCGGCGCTCTGGACATCCGCGCCGGTGAAGTTCGCGTCGCGAAGATTTGCGCCGCCAAACCGCGCGGCGCGAAGATCGGCGCCAGAAAAATCGGCGCCCGTCGCCGTCGCCTCGACGAAGACGCCGCCCGGCGCAAACGCCTTGGCGACGACCGCCTGCGACAGGTTCGACCCGGAAAAACTGGAAGCGGTCAGATCGGCGCCGGTGAAAATCGCGCCGGAAAAATCGGCGGCGCGCAGGGACGACCGTTTGAGGTCAGCGCCCGAAAAATCCGCCTTCGGCAACATCGCCGCCGAGAAATTCGCGCCGGCGAGGCGGGCCTTCGCGAAGGAGGGTCCGGCGCCGGCGGCGCCCTCGAAGGAGG
>JBGSNB010000339.1:0-3546 GCA_041739835.1 Parvularculaceae bacterium
GTTCGGTCGGCGATATAGGCTTGCGCGGCGGCCGGCGTCGCCGAGCCGATCACGCCATAGATCGACCGCGTCGCCAGCAGCATGGCGTAAAGCGCAACGCCGCCGACGGCGCCGGCCAGTCCAAAATGTAGGACGGTCGCGAAGGCGGTCATCGACACCGCAAAGCCGGAAAGGCCGATGACGATGAACGGTCGGCGCCCGAAAACATCGCTGCGCCGGCCCCAGAAAGGACCCATCAGCACCCAGAATAAAGCCGACAGCATGAAGATCGACAGCACCTGCATGTCGCCCATGCCGATGGTCCTCGCGAGCGGCGGCAGCACCGCAAAGACGATGGTTTGTCCCATACCCATGCAGACGACGCCCGCGAGCAGAACGCCAAGCGCGATCTGGCGCTGGCGCGGCGTCGAGGCGTGACTTTCAAATCGGTTCATCAGACAGGTCGATCGCGGGTGGGGGGGCCGGGTGCGCGCTACAAGAACTCACTCGCGCCCGAATGTAAGTCCCGCATGCGCCTGCAACCGCTTCAACAGAGGCGCCGCCATGGCGGCCGCGGGCGTCAGCACGCCTCCCTTTGCGTCTTTCGCCTCGCGCACGAGACAAATCGCGCTTTCTGCGATCATTTTCGAGGTCGAGCCGTAGCCGGGGTCCTTGTCGCCCTTGCAATGGGTGCGGATTTTCTCGCCGCGCGCCGTCTCGCCGAGGAAAAGGATGTCGTAATAACCGGTCTCGCGTTCTTCCTTCGTCGGGCCTTCGCCGGGCTTGGGGGCATCCTCGCCCATAAGCGAATTGTCGGCGGCGACGGCCCGGGCGATTGCTTCGCCCTGTTCGCCCTTGCCAGTCATCAACATTTCCGAATAGCGGAAGTCCTTGCCATAGGCCCACGCCATCAGAAAATTGGAACGATGCACGTTCTTTGTGTTGATCGGCGCCAACACGAACGGCGCCAGCCAGACCCCCGTCGCCTCATCGAGCATCGGTTTTGACATCGAGGGCTGGACCGCGCCATTGAAGCCCGGCGTCAGTGCGAAGGAGCTCTTCAAGAGTTCGATCACCGACGGATCCTTGAAGGCCGCCTTCATCGTTTCCTTGAGGCTCGCCGCCGTGCCGCCGGAGAACTTGCCCTTCATCCCGCGCACGCGCCCTTTCACCTCGGCGCAGGGCGCGCCGAATTCTTTCTTCGCTTCCTCCTGCGTGAACCAGACGCCAAGGTCGAACGGGATAGAGTCAAATCCGCACGAGAAAACAATTCGCGCGCCGGATTTCTTCGCCGCGACCTCATACTTGTCGATCATCGCGCGCATCCAGTTCGGCTCGCCGCACAGGTCAACGTAATCGGTTCCCGCCGCGGCGCAGGCGGCGACCAGCGGCTCGCCGTAAAGCTGATAGGGGCCGACGGTCGTGATGACACACTTCGTGCGGCCGACCATGGCGTTGAGCGAAGCAGGGTTGGAAGCATCGGCGAGGACCAGCGGTGTGGACGGCGAAGCGCCGATCTCGCGCGCGACTTCCTTGAGCTTTTCTTCCGAGCGCCCTGCCATCGCCCATTTGAGGCCAGGATCGTCGCGATACTCCCGGCTGAGATATTCTGCGACCAGACGACCCGTATAGCCGCTGGCGCCATAAACGATGATGTCGAGGTCTTTCGCGGTCATTGCATGCTACTCCCGTTTGCGCCGGAGAGTGGACCAGCCCTGATCGCTCGGCAATGCGATTAGACAGGTCCCGGCGCAAAAGGAAACGCCCGCCTCAAGGGCGGGCGCTTCGAAAGGGTCTGAAAGTGCGTGAGCGCTTAGTGGAATTGGGCGCGGGCCTGATCGACCGCGGTCCCGAATTCGTTGACCGCCTTGTCGAGCCCCGCTTTCAAGCGCTCCGCTGCGTCTTTGCTCGCATTGCCGAACTCCGTCAGCTTGCGGCGCGCCTCGACTTCTTTCTGTTTGATCGCCTCCGCCTGCTCGCGAAGCTTCGACTCAGCGCTTTCGCCTGCCTGCTTGGCTTTCGCCTGCAGGCGGTCCGCTTCCGCATTCCATTCCTGGAGCTTGCCTTCGAGCTTGGCCTTGTAAGATTCGAGATGCTGGTTGGTGTGCATTATGCCTCCTTGGATTACAGATTGCCTTTGCGCCGACAAATAACTCGGCCGACGACGTGAACGCATTATAAATGGGTAGGATCGCCGGAGATTCGACCCGCAATTCCGAACATTTCAAAATAGTAATGTACGTGTACGGAGTAATATTACGGTCGGCGTCGCCGGACATTTTACGCCGCGGCCGCCAAAGGTCGCCGTCATGAGATCCGCGTCAGGCGCCGTGGGCGCCGTCCCGCAGCGCTTTCGTCTCGTCGTCATGGAGCCCAAGTTTTTCGGCGAGCTTTGACAGGAAGACGTTTTCGCGATCGTTCAATTCGCCTGCTGAAACGACCGCCGCCGCGTAAAGTTCGGCGGCGTGATGCGGCGTCCGCGCCGCGCCCGCGATCAGCCGAAGCGTCTCCTCCTCAGGTATCTCGTTCCTCAGCATCGCGCGTTCGGTCGGCGTCAGGTCCGCTTTGGCGAGCGCGCTGTCGACCATGCGTTGTTCATGGGCGTCAAGGACGCCGTCAGCGTAGGCCGATGCGAGCATCGCGCGCACCACCGCGAGGGCGAACTCCGGGTCCGACGACGGGTCGATTGGAAAGCCTGACGCTTGCGCTTCCTTCACGATATTGTCGCTCGCGGGCTTCTTCCCGTGTCGCTCCATCCATGTCTTGTAGGCGAGAGCGCCGAGCGCGGCGACGGCGCCGGTCTGTGCGATGTCGCCGATAAACCTGCGCCCGCCCTTCGATCCGAGCATGCCGAGGAGAAGGAGCCCGCCGGCGCCGGCGGCGACGGTGCGCGCTTGCGGATCCGTGTTCAGCCGCGTGCGAAGATCACCTGCGACTTTCTTCGCCTTGTCGATCGCGCCCGAGCCCCGGACCTCCTCGGCTGCGAGTTCCGCCTGGTGTTGGAGTTCGGCGAGGATCCTGCGGGCGTCGAGCATGGGCCAGTCCTGTGATTGCGGCGACGGCGATATGGGATGCGCGTCGCCTCACTTCAATCCTTCGACCGGACTAATTCAGCGCCGCGCGAAGATCATCGCCCGCCTTGACGGCGACGCCAAGGCTCGCCCGAACGTCTTTGACGGCGGCGATCGCGTTGGCGCGGGATTGGGCGCGCGCCGCCGCCGCCAGTCCGCTCGTCGGGTTCCGCCGCAGGGCGGAAGCTTCCACGTCATAGAGACTGAGAGCAGGCGACATCCGAAACGCGGCTGCTTCCGACGCCGATTCGAACGCGCGCCACAATGTGCGCGTCGCCGCGAGCGTGTCGCTGGCGGCGCGGTATCCTTCGTCCGTCGCGCCCATCAACTTCAGTTCATCGTCCCGGTCGCGGAAATATCGCGCAGCGCCCGATTTCGCGCTGTCGAACGACAGCCGCAGGTCTTGTGCGGAAAGGGCGGCGTTCTGGCCTGCGGCCCGGACGACGCTCGACTGCTGCGCAAGCAACGCCCCGTCGAGCGATTCGACCGCGTCGAG
>JBGSNB010000341.1:0-6276 GCA_041739835.1 Parvularculaceae bacterium
ACGCCGTCGGTCTCGCCGCCAAGGTACTCCGCCGTCGGCGGCGCCAGGTCGCGCTGGCGGCCGGCGATCGGATCTTCGCCGACGGCGTAGGAAATGCCGACCAGGATCGTCTCCTCCAGCGCCTTGTTGTAATAGGACAGCAGCGGCGCGCCCGCCGCCGCCATGAAGAAGAGATCGCCGTCATTCAGATAGATCACCGGGTAGCGGCGCGCGGCGTTTTCCGCGGCGGCGTAGCCGGGCGGCGTCATCACATAGAGCCGATAGTCGCGGCCGCTGTCTTTGGCGGAGACGTCGTACACCGCGCTGCGCGGCGCGGCATAGGCGGGCGCCGCTTCGGCCGATGCGGGCGAAGACGTCGAAAACAGCAACGCACACGCCGCGATGGCGAGCCTACGCCCAGAAATCTTCAACATGATCGAGGTCCCACACCCATTCCTGCGCCGCGACGAGGCGTCCCTGCGCGAATTCAAGCCGAAGACAGGTGTCATTGTCGAGCCGCTTGCCGCCGCGCTCGGCGCGTCCGCGAAACCGACAATAGGCGACGCGGTCATCGCCGACGTTCTCGCGCCGATCAGCGTGAAACGTGCCATCGGTGAGGCCGGCGACCTTCATCAGGAAGGCGAAAATCGCCTCGCGTCCCTGATGATCGCCGGCGAGCGCGCCGCGACGGCCGGGAAATCGCCAGACCGCATCTTCCGCGATCAGCGCGGCCGCCGCGGCGACATCGCGCCGGCTGAACGCCTCGAACAGCATGGCCGCAAGTCTCGCCGCTTCCGCCATAGCGCCTCCCGCCCGCGATCATAGGAGGCGCGGCCTTGCGAGGCAAAGCCCCCTCGCCTATGTGCTCGATGATGAGCCGGTTTGACGACATTCTCGCCGATTTCGCGTTTCTCGACGATTGGGACGAGCGCTACAAATACCTGATTGACCTCGGCCGGGCGCTTCCTCCGTATCCGGAGGACCGGCGCGACGACGCGCACAAGGTCAAAGGCTGCGCCAGCCAGGTATGGCTCGATCCGCGGCGCGTCGACGGCAGGCTGGACTTCGCGGGCGATTCCGACGCGCACATCGTCAAGGGCCTCGTCGCGCTGCTGATCGCGCTTTATTCGGGCAGGACGCCGGAAGAAATCCTCGATATCGACGCCGCAACGGCCCTCGCCCCGCTCGATCTCTCCGCGCATCTGACGCCGCAGCGCTCGAACGGCCTCGCCTCGATGGCGGCGCGCATCCGCGCCATCGCCTCAGCCGCGGCGGCGTGAAAACGAAAGCCGGAGCTTGCGCCCCGGCTTTGCGTCTTCCCCGCTGCTCCCCCAAGCGTCCTGCGTCTTAGAATTTCGCGGTGAGGCTCGCCGACAGGCTGCGCCCGCGATCATAGGTGTTGAACTCGGTGCGCCCGAGGACGCTCGAATTCTGGAATTCCTGATGCTCCGTACCAAGCAGATTGCGGGCGGCAAGACCGATCGTGGCTTCGGCGCCGAAAAGCGTCAGATTCTGACGGAAGACGGCGTCCAGCTGGATGCCCGGGCGCTCGACGACATCCGGCAGTTCGGATCCCGGCGACGGGAAGCCGCGTTGCAAAATGCGCTCGTCCACCCAGCCGAAGAGCAGCGTGAACTGGTCCTTGTCGCCCTCCCAGCCGAACTGGGCGTTGACGATGTGTTCCGGCGCGCCCTGAAGCTGCGCGCCGTCGAGGCCGAAGAGCGAGGCGTCAATGAGGCCGCCGGCGCCGAAGGGGCTGAAGATGAGGTCGCCCGCATCAGCCTGCACCTCGGTGTTGGTGTAGGTGTAGTTGACCGAGAACAGCCATTGGCGATTCTCGAAGAAGGCGCCGTCGAACGGCATGTCGAAGCGCGTCCGGTATTCCGCTTCGCCGCCGAACAAACGCGCTTGCGGCGAGTTGATGAAGGTCGTGTCGAACTGGAAGGTCGAGGTGTCGAACTGGATCTCCTCGATCGGGTCCTCGATCTTCTTGTAGAAGCCCGCCAGCGTCGTGAACTGGTTGCGGCCGAGGTAATATTCGACCCTAAGGTCGTAATTCGTCAGCTTCGAATCGATGAGGCCGCGGTTGCCGCGATACTGGCGCTCCGATTCCGGATCGAAATAGGTCGATGCGGCAAGCTCGCGAAACTGCGGGCGTGCGATCGTCTTTGAATAGCCGAGGCGAAGCTGCAGATCGTCGGCGAAGTTCCAGGTGACGGTCGCCGACGGCAGCCAGTAGTCATTATCAAGCTGCGAGGTGTTTCCGATCACGCCGAAGCGGCTGAATGTCGTGACATTCTGTTCGGCCGTTTCATAGCGAACGCCGACCGTCGTGCGGATGAGCGGCAGGATCTCGACATCCGCCATGAAATAGCCGGCATGCGTCGTCAGCAATCCGGTGTAATTGTCGTTGGTCGTGCTGTTTTCCTGCAGGACGAAGCGGCCCGGATCGATGTTGTCCGGGGAAAACAGGAAATCCGGGCGGGCGGCTTGCACGTCGGCCGGAAGCGAATTGCCGCCGACGAATTGCAGCGCCAGCAGGTTGAACTCACGATCCGTGTCCGAATAATCATAGCCGGCCGAGAGCACCGCTTCGCGGATCGATGAGATCGGAAAGGTGTAGGACAGTTTGGCGCCGCCGCTGAGGATCGTGTCTTCGAGATCGGAGAAGTTGATGCGGTACTGGTTCGCCTGGGCATAGAGCGGCTGGCCGGTGACCGGATCGGGAAAGCGGCGCAGGGTGCGTTCATAGGGCGCGTCGCGCGTCGAGCGGGCGTAAGCCCCCCGCCAGTCGAAAGCGAGATCGCCGAACGCATGATCGCCGGCAAGCTGGCCCATGACAAGGTCGCGCTCATAAAAGCCCGAAAACTCGTCGAACACCTGCCCGTCGCTCGTCGGCGCGTTGAAGTCGAGACCCTCGTCGATCTGCGCCTGTTTCGAAGAAGTGTGAATGTAAAGGCCGGTTGCCGCGACGGCGTGATTTTCCCAGCCGAGCGAAGCGGTGACCAGGCCGTTGACGGTCACATCGAGCGTCGTTTCCGTGGTGTTGAATTCGTCGCCGATCTGGTTGCCGGCGGTCGTCGTGCGTTCGGCGCGCTCGGTCGTCCAGTCCTGTTTGTAGCCGACGGTTCCGATCAGGCCGAAGGTGGCGCCGTCGAAGACGTCGCGGGAAACGCCGCCTTCGATCCCGGCTTCGTAATTCGGCCCGAGGGAGCCTTCCTGCAGGACCGAAAGCGGCGAATTGGTCAGGCTTTCACCGACCGCCTCGCGGGCCGCAGGATCCAATGAATTGATGGACGTGGCGGTGTCGAGAAGCGCCTGCAGCGGCTCCGGCGTCGAGCGGACGCCGTCGTCATAGCCAAGCCAGTCCAGATCGCCGCCGGAAACGAAAATGCCGTTCCGCGTCGTCGTTTCGAGATTGGCCCCGATGCCGGCGCGCAGCGTCAGATAATTGTCTCCGGGATCGCGCAGCGTCGTCAGATCGATGACGCCGCCGCCGAATTCGCCCGGATAATTCGGCGAGTAGGTCTTTTGCACCGCCGCGCCGTCGAGAATGCCGGCCGGGAACAGATCGAGCGGCACCGTGCGGCGCAGCGGCTCCGGGCTCGGCAGCGGCGAGCCGTTAAGCAGCGCCGAGGAATAGCGGTCGCCGAGACCGCGCACGAACGCGAACTTGCCGGAAACGACGTTGAGGCCGGAAAGACGCGTCAGCGCCAGCGCGGCGTTATCGTCGCCGGTGCGCGCAAGATCTTCCCTCGACAGGAAGGTGGCGACTTGCGAAGTCGCGCGTTGCGGCTCGGGAATGAACCGGCCGCGGACGACGATCTCGTCGGTTGGAATGGCGATGTCGGCGGCGGGCGTTTCGCCGGTTTCCTGGGCGAACGCCAGGGCCGGCGTCAGCAGCATGGTGCTCAACAAGAGAGCGCTGCCCGTTCTGGAGTGTTTCTTCATGATCTTTGACCTCGATACCTGTGCCTGACTATGGAAGAGCGGCGCGTTCTGGACGCGCCGCTCCCTGTGCGATCAGCAATCGCTGCTGGCTTCGAGGCCGCAGCTCCAGCCCGCCCACCAGCGGTCGGAGCCGTCCCGGACGGCGCCGATATAGGTCACCGGCGTGAAGAAGGAGCCAAGCGTCGTCACGTCGAAGGGCATGCGCGCGCTTTCATTGGCGTTGTTGATGAAGGTCAGGATCAAGGTGTCGGCAACCGCCGTCGAGTTGTTGGCGTCATCGGCGATGGAGCCGGTGACCGCCGCGACATCGGAAGCAGCCGTTGCGACGCCGGCGGTGCAATCGAACAGCACCGAATTGAAGCGCGGATCGAAAGCGGCGTTAAAGCCCGCGACGCCGTCGCCCGCCGTCGTTTCCCAGCGGAAGCACTCTGGCCCGTAAGAGACGACGCCGTTGACATAGCGCCCGCGGGTGCCGGTGTTCAGGCGGAACGCGTTCGACCGCGCGCCGACGAAAGTGAAGTTCGAGATGCGCCCGTCCGAGAACGGCGGACCGGTATTCGGGGCGACGCTGGAGGCTTCGACAATGTTGTCGCCGATCGTCGGATTTTGCACGACGATCATGAATTGGACGCCGCCGTTCCAGCCATTGTCGGTGTCGAACGAGTCGTCCTTGTTGCCGGTCAGCACGACGTTGCGGAGGTTCACCGTGCCGCCGAACATCTCGATGCCGTCATCCTCGTTGTTGTGGACCTGGACATTCGAGATCTCAGTCGCGTCGCCGACGCCGGCGAGCGTGATGCCGTTCAGCTCGTTGCCCGCCGAGTTGATCTGGAAGCCCGCGAATTTCACCTGCGTGAAGCGGATCGCGCCCGAATCGTCATTCGCCAGCGCACCGCCATAGAGCGCGTCCGGATTGGTGACGCCCTCGACCGCGTTCTGGCAGGCCGCCGTGCCCGGCATCGCCCCGCCGACATTGCAGCGGTTGATCGGAGCGCGGCCGAGGACGACAAGGCCGCCCCACTCCGCCGTGTTGTTGTCGTCACTGCGCGCAGGCGTGGTCACGTCGGCTTCCGAGGTCATGATGACCGGATTGGTCAGGGTGCCGTTCGAGAATATCTGCGAGCCGCGATTGACGACGATGTAGTCGGCGCCGCTGTTGCCGAAGATCGTCACGCCTGATTCAATCGTCAAGGACGCCGGGTCGCCGCCAACGGCGGTTCCGTCCGCGCCGATATCGACGCCGACATCGATGCGGCCGTTCAGCCGGTAGAGGTTGCCGCGCGTCAGGCGGATGTCCGATGTGACGACGCCTGTCAACTGACAAACGCGAACGCCGTTGATCGGGGCGCCCGTGTCCGCCGTTCCGGTCGGGCAGGCTGTCGGCGGGAAGAGCGCGAAAGTCCACCCGGCCGCCCAGTTGCTGGTTTCGGTTTCCGAAGAGCTGAAGGCGCCGGCATAGGGCGCGGCCTGAAAGAAGGATCCGAGCGTCGTCACGTCGAACGGCGTCACCGCCCCTTCGCTCGGGCCCGGGAAGAAGCGCGCCGCGAGCGAGCTTGGCCCTTGCACATTGTTCGGGTCATTCGCGACCGCCGCCGTCGCCGTCGGCGTATCCGAGTTCGACGTCGTCAGGCCGGTATTGCAGTCGAAGAGCACCGAGTTGAAATTCGGATCGAAGCCGTTGTTGAAGCCGGCGACGCCGTCGCCCGCGGTCGATTCCCAGCGGAAGCATTGCGTGCCGTAATCGACGACGCCGTTCACATACTGGCCGCGCGTGCCGGTGTTGAGACGGAACGCGTTTGACCGGCTGCCGACGATCGTAAAGTTGGCGATGTTCGCGTCGGAGAACGGCGGGCCGACATTCGGGGCGACGCTTGACGCCTCGAAAATGTTGTCGCCGATATCGGTCGCCTGCGCCACGACCATGAACTGAACATTGCCGTTCCAGCCATTGTCGGTGTCGAAACTGTCGTCCTTGTTGCCGGTCAGGACGACGTGGCGAAGATTCACCGTGCCGCCGAACATTTCGATGCCGTCGTCTTCGTTGTTGTGCACCTGCACGAAGTCGACTTCGGTGTCGCTGCCGACGCCGGCGAAGGTGATGCCGTTCAGCTCATTGCCGGCGGAGTTGATCTGGAAGCCCGCAAAGCGAACCTGAACATATTCAAGCTTGCCGCTGCGGTCATTGGCGATGGCGCCGCCGTAAAGCGCGTCCGGGTTCGTCACGCCTTCAACGGCGTTCTGGCACTGCGCGGTTCCGGGCGTCGCGCCGCCGGTGTTGCAGCGGTTGATCGGCGCGCGGCCAAGGATGACGATGCCGCCCCATTCCGCCGTCAGCGAGCCGCCGAG
>JBGSNB010000376.1:0-1558 GCA_041739835.1 Parvularculaceae bacterium
ACCTGTCGCCGCGCGACATCCGCGTCAATGCGGTCGCGCCGGGCGTCGTCGACACCGAAATGCTGCACTACATGTCGCCCGAGCGGCAGGCGGCGATGCTAACCTACCAGCTGCTCGGCCGCATCGGCCAGCCGGAGGATATCGCTCGCGCCGTCTCCTTCCTGGCGTCCCCCGACAATCGCTACATCACCGGACAGGTGCTGATCGTCGACGGCGGACGCTCGCTCGGCCAGAACCAGTTGCCGCCCGAGGAATCTCCCTATGGCTGAACTGACCGACGAACAGCGCATGATCCAGGAATCGGCGCGCGAGTTCACGCGCGACGTGGTCCGCCCGCTCGCCGACCGGCTCGACCCGGTCAAGGGCGAGATTCCGCGCGAGCTGATCGAGCAGATGGCCGAGCTCGGCTATTTCGGCATCCTCATCCCGGAGGAGTTCGGCGGGCTGGGCCTCGGCGCCTTCGAGTATTGCCTCGTGGCCGAGGAACTGGCGCGCGGCTGGATGAGCGTCGCCTCGATGATCGCGCGCGGCAATGCGCTGATCGGTTCGCTGAAGGCGATGACGCCCGAGAAGCAGAAGGTCTATCTGCCGCGCATGGCGCGCGGAGAATTCCTTGGCGCCTTCTCGCTGTCGGAGCCAGACGCCGGCTCCGACGTCGCCAACATATCCTGCCGCGCGGTGCGCGTTGGCGACGAATACGAGATCACCGGAAACAAGTACTGGTGCACGTTTGCCGACGGCGCCGACTTCATCATGGTCTTCGCCCGCACCGACCCGAAGGTCGATCCCAAGGCGCGCCACAAGGGCATCTCCGCCTTCATGGTGGAAAAGCCGCGCGGACAGTTGCCGCAGGGCGTGTCGGGCAATCCAATCCCGAAGATCGGCTATTTCGGCTGGACGACATGGGAGCTTGCCTTCGACAAATGCCGCGTGCCGGCGGGAAACATGGTGGGTGATGAAGGCCGCGGCTTTTATCTCGCGACCGCCGGGCTCGAGACGGCGCGCGCCCACACGGCTGCCCGTTCGATCGGCCTGGCGCAGGCCGGGCTCGACGACGCGGTCGCCTACTCGAAGCAACGCCGGCAGTTCGGCAAGTCGATCTCGTCGTTCCAGGCGATCCGCTTCAAGATCGCCTCGATGGCGACCGAGATCGAGGCGGCGCGGGCGTTGATGTACACGGTCTGTGAAAAGATCGACCAGGGCGTCCGCTGCGACAAGGAGGCCTCGATGGTGAAGCTCTTCGCCTCCGAAATGTCCGAGCGCGTTACCAGCGAGGCGCTGCAGATTCTCGGCGGCGGCGGCTACACGACGCTCAACCAGGTCGAGCGCCACTGGCGCGACGCGCGGCTGACCAAGATCTTCGAGGGGACATCGGAGATCCAGATGCGGATCATCTCGGATCACATCCTCGGCCGCGACTGACCGGCCCTACCGCACGGCGCCGCTGGCCTTCAGCGCGGCGATCTCGCCGGCTGACAGGCCGATGGCGCCCAGCACCTCGTCGGTATTCTCGCCGGTCAGCGGCGCGCGGCGGACGACGCCGCCGGGGGTCGCCGTC
>JBGSNB010000389.1:0-3455 GCA_041739835.1 Parvularculaceae bacterium
GGCTCGGACGATGCCGTCGATTGGCCAAAGACTGGGAAAAAACAATCGCTTCGTGCGAAGCATGGATGCTCATCGCATCAATCAGAGTGCTCGCCAGAAAAATCGCAAGGGCTCGCTATGAATTTTGATTCAGACACTTAGTCGCGTCGGGATTACGAAAAACCGGTGATTCCACTTTTTCGCCCGACGCTCTAATCCGCCGATTCGATCCGCTCGATGTCGTCGTCCGACAGGCCGAAATGATGACCGATTTCGTGCACCAGAACATGGCGGACAAGATCGCCAAGCGTTGTTTGGCCATCGTCGATCCATTCCGCCAGGATCGGCTGGCGATAGAGATGCACGTGACCGGGTCCCGCCGGAATATCGTCGTGCGAGCGGCTGGCGAGATCGACGCCTTCATAAAGGCCGGTCAATTCGAACGGATCGTCAAACCCCATTGCGGCGAGGATTTCCTCCTCTGCGAAGTCCGCGACATGGATCATCAGTTCGCCGCACATGGCGCGAAACGAAGTCGGGAGGTCCTGAAACGCCTCGCGCGCCAGAGCGTCGAAATCCTCAAGGCGCGGCGCCGCGCGATCCGCCCAGGGATGGGTCATCGAACGGCTGCGTAAATCGCCGCGAAAATCGGCGCCGCCAGCGGTATCGGCTCGGTCCTGCGGGTCATCCCGGTGCGGACGATGACGAGGCGCTTGTCCGGGATGATCAGCACATATTGCCCCTCATGCCCCGACATCAGATAGGCGTCGTCGGGAACGCCCGGCATGTATTTTTGACGGCCGTCTGCACCCGGACGATTGAGCCAGAATTGCGCGCCGTACTCGCCGTCCGAGGCTGCGGCGGGTTCGGCGACATGCCGGCTCCAACCCTCGGGGAGTAGGCGGACGCCCTCGTTGACGCCGTCATTGAGGTAGAGCAGCCCGAGTTTCGCCCAGTCGCGCGACGTCGCATAAACGAAGGACGAGCCGACAAAAGTCCCGGACGCGTCCGGCTCCAGCGTGAAACTCGCCGCGCCGAGCGGCGCGAACAGCGCGTCGCGGGCGAACGAATGATACCCCGCGTCATTACCCTCCAGCGTCTCGCGCAGCGTGCGCTGGATCAAATTGGTCGTGCCGCTCGAATAATCCCAATGCGCGCCCGGCGGATGGATCAGTTTCTTGCGGGCCGCGACGCCGCCGGCGTCGCGCGCCCGGAACAGCATCTGCATCACGTCGGACGCCGGATCCTCATAAATCTCGCTGAAGGCGAGCCCGCTCTGCATCTGCAACAAATCGTTCCAGGTGATCGCCGCGCGCGGGTCGTCTTGTTTCCAATCCGCAACCGGCGCCGGCTCGCCGAGGTCGACAAAGCCCCGCATCATCGCCGCGCCGATCATCGTCGCCGTGACGCTTTTCGCCATCGACCATGAAAGGAACGGCGTTTGCGCGGAAAATCCGTCTGCGTAGCGTTCGGCGATGACGGCGCCGTCCTTGACGACGAGGATCGCACGCGTCGCCGCCGCTTCATTCGCAAAGGCTGCGTCAAGCGCGGCGCCGAGCCCGTCGTAATCGACATCGGTCCGCGCCGAGGGCGTGCCCGCGAAGGCTTCCGGCAGCGGCCTGTCAGCGATCGGCGCAAGCTCGGGAAGCGGCGTCGGCGCGCCGCGAACGAGCGTGCAGCCGTAACCGTCGCGATAGACCGCTTTCGATGCGCCGACGCCGGCAATCGATCCGGAGACGGATTTTTCGTCGCTGTCGATCTTCAGCCGGACGCGGTCCAGCGCCGGCGAAATATTCTCGAACTCTCCGCTCAGGACCTGGCGCGCGTCGCGCCCGGCGAGGAAGATTTCGGAGCAGGCGATCTTCGCCATATACCCGGCGGCGACGCCGGCCATCGGCTCGATCCGCGCGAATGCGATGACGCCCGCCGCGATGACGCCCGCCGCGGCGATCAGTGGCCAGCGGCGCATCGCCTTTGCTATTCCATCGGCCGGAAGATCAGCGTCATGACAACGCCGATAAGGCCCAGCACCGCCCACAGCGGCAGATTGAGGACGGTGCCGATCGCCTTCGCAAGGCCGCCCGGCGAATTGTCGGCGACCGCAGGACCATTGATGCCGATCAGCGCCAGCACCTCGGCCGATGTGCGGATCACCGGCTCGCCAGCCTCCATCGAGGAAACGGCGTCCGCCCCCAAAAGCGCGATCGCAATCGCCACCAGCAGCCACGACACAAAGCGGAATGCCGCCATAATCAGACCCCTCTTGCCCCCTCGGACCAGCGGCGAGAATACCGGAAGCGGCCGTCACGCGCAAATCCCGGCGCCGCGCGCCGGCGCTTGCGCGCCCCCGGCGCGGCTGTATAGATGCGGCCGCTTGACGGTCGGGCCGCGCCCGAAATCGTTAACGGACAGGTGGCCGAGCGGTCGAAGGCGCACGCTTGGAAAGCGTGTAGGCGGGCAACCGTCTCGTGGGTTCGAATCCCACCCTGTCCGCCAGTTTCGCTTCGTTTCAGCGGCGGCGCCGCCGACTTCCCCAACCGCGCGAAAACGCGAATGCAAATACGTCTTTTCAGCGGCTTGAAATGGCGGCGGCGACTTCCATCTCCATTAGGTTACGATGGGCGAGTTCGGCGGCGCCGGGCTCGCGGCTCTTTGAAAATTTGGATTTCGCGGCGTTCCGGCGTTTTTCATGCTGGCCGTCGGAAGCGAACCGGACGGCGACAGGACGCCGGCGCGCTTTGAAGAAGAAGGCGCCACATCTTCCGAGGGATTAGGGCGCCTTTTCGGGCGGCGCGCCGCACGGAGGCTCAAAAAACCGGCAAGACGCGGCGGCGAAAGGGCATGCCTTTCGGACATGCGGCCCGGCATTTGTGTCGCGCCGCCGACCCCTGCAATTCCGTGTCGAATTGGGAGACTATCCCTTCGGCGGCGAACAGGACGCTGCGGGCGGCCCGAACGGACATGACGGATCAGGCGCATTCGCCGAAAAGGGCACTCGACAGGCTGCGCGTCATTCGCAACGCCTATGCGGCCGATATTGAGCGCGAGAAGCGGGACATTCTGTCGGCGCTGTCGGCCAAGGCGCCGATCGCCGCAAATCGGCTTGGCGCCTTGCATGACGATCTGCTGTTCCTGCTCGCCTTTCCCGGCGCCGCTGAAACGCGGCGCGTCGCCATGCGCATGCTGGCCGAACTCGCCCGGCGCCTGGACAGGCTGAAAAGCGCCGAACGCGGACAATTCGACGACACTGGCGTCGCCGGATCGGTGACGCGCCATCTCTATCCTTTCCCGGTCGCGCAATGGATCGCAAAGCGGGCGCGCGGCGAAGCCGACATCGACTGGCGCAATTTCGCCGACCCGTCGCTTCTCGACCATGCTTTGCGCGGCATCCTTTGCGCCGGCGAGGGCGAAGCCTTCGACAGCGGCGATATTTCGACGCGCGCCTGGGTGAGGCTCGCCCGCCCGCGCGATGCGCG
>JBGSNB010000390.1:0-7433 GCA_041739835.1 Parvularculaceae bacterium
GCGAGGTCGGCCAAAGCCTCGCGCAGGCGGCCGCTTTCGCGCACCAGCAGCGGCTCCATCATGGTGACGGACTCTCCGCGATCTTCCGCCGCTGAAATGTCCGCTTTTATGTCCGGGTTCTTATCACTCATAAATGCAATAATATCATGAAGTTATATGAAATGCGAGCGCATTCCAGTCCGCTCAAATGTCCGCATAAAAGTCCGCTTTTCAAGGGCTTCGAGGGGAAGGGTATCGGGTATTTGCGGATATGGATGTGAATCGGCTCCGAAGTTTGACCCTCCGGCAATTTGAACCAAGCGCCGGATTCGACAAAGCAATTTTGAAAAATGTCGGGGTCACGATCGGCCCCGATCGCGACCCCAGGCGTTCTGGTAAAGTTTCAATCAGGCCAATCGGTTATGGCCAATTTGAAAGGGGTCAAACTTCGGAGCCGATTTACAGATTATAACTTCTGCGGATCCGAGTGTGCCTAGGCTGCGTTCTACCGGTTGACAGCAGGAGGTGACCGCTGAGGCGCCGGCGAAGCAAGCGTCCGAAGAAACCCTCACAAGTTGATGTATGGCACGACGGCGCTGGCGGCGGCGGGCGGGGCGACTGACGGCCGGCGGATCAGAGCGTTGCTTCGCGCCAGCTCCGACAGCAATGACGAGTCCTGTTCATCGAACGCGTCGATCATCAGGACACCATCCTCAGTGCTGCTCAGCCGCGCACGAAGATAAGACTCACGCGGACCGGTCGCAGGCAGAGGACGGACCAGTCGCGCGAAACGGGTCCTCTCGTCGTTACGACGGCCGAGCGCCGCGTCGATCGCCGCTTTCAGAAACAAATGCGCCGTGACGAGCGCAGACGCTGGATTTCCGGGGAGGCCAAGGACGTAACGGCCATCGTCGATCTTCGCGAACCAGGTCGGCTTCCCTGGTTTGACTGAGACTTTCTCGAAAATGGGCGCCGCGCCGCGGGCGCTAAACACATCGCGCATGAAGTCGCGATCGCCGACCGAGGCGCCGCCGATCGGAACGATGATATCGCAATCGCCGGCGTCGTCGATCAGCCGACGGATATCCGCGGGGTCGTCGCGGGCGACGCCAAGAAAGCACGGCGCGCCGCCCCAAGATAGGATCATTGGCGCAAGACCGAAAGGAATCGACGACACGATCTTATCGTCTGCAAGCTCGCCGCCAGGCGCCGCCAGTTCGTCGCCATTGGCGATGATGGCGACGCGTGGCTGGCGAACGACATTCACGCGATCGATATTGCCGGCGGCGATGAGGGCGAGCGCAGCGCCCGTCAGCGTCGCGCCCTTCGCCGCGAGTTCTTCGCCAGTCCGAAAATCGATGCCTGCGGCTCGGACGTTTGACGCCTGTTTCTGGTCTTCGAGACAGATTATGTAGGCGCCGTCGCGCTGCGCTTCCTCTTGGATAAGAACATGGTCGGCGCCGGCTGGCATTGGCGCGCCGGTGAAGATACGCACGGCCTCGCCGACGCCGACGCGTTCATTGAAGCGCGCGCCTGCGACTGACTCGCCTATGACGGTAAGGCGCGCGTTCGATCGGCGCACATCCTCCCCGCGCACGGCATAGCCGTCCATCGCTGAGGCCGAGAAGGGCGGCTGCGTCACCCGGGACTTTACGGCCTCCGCGAGGACGCGGCCTGCCGCATCGGCGAGGGGGACGCACTCCGCGGTCAATTCGGCGATGTGTTCTGCAATCAGCCAGAGCGCTTCATCGACGCTGACCATGCTGGCCATGGCTCAGTCCATCCTCGTGAACTCGCCGGACTTGCCGCCGGACTTGCGTTCCAGACGCACGGCCTCGATCGTCATCTCGCGGTCGATGGCCTTCAGCATGTCGTAGAGCGTCAGCGCCGCCACCGCAGCAGCGGTCATCGCTTCCATTTCAACGCCCGTCTTGCCGCACGTTTTCACAGTGGCGACAATGCGCACCGCGGCATGGCCTTCATCCGTATGCGTTTCAACAATAACGCTCGTCAGCGCGAGCGGATGGCAGAGCGGAATGAGGTCAGCGGTTTTTTTTGCCGCCATGATTCCGGCGAGTTCCGCTGTCGCGCACGGGTCGCCCTTTTTTGAGCGGCGGGTGAGAACGGCTTCAAAGGCCGCCCTGTTCATGCGGAGGCGCGCACTCGCTACCGCACTCCGTTCCGTCTCCGCCTTGGCTGAAACGTCGACCATGCGCGGCCGCCCGTCGGCGTCAAAATGCGTCAGCTCGCCAGTCATGAAAGTTCAACGCTCCAGCAGTCGCGGCATCAGTTCGACGAAATTGCAGGGCCGGTAACGACTGTCGAGCTGAAAGCGCAAAATTCCATCCCAGGCGTCCTTGCAGGCGCCGGGGGAGCCTGGAAGCAGGATGAGGAAAGTTCCCCGCACAAGGCCGGCGCAGGCGCGAGACTGCAAAGTCGAAAGACCGACGCTGTCGAAACTGATCTTGTGGAAGATCACCGAGAAGCCCTCGATCTCCTTCTCAAAAAGCGGCTTCAACGCCTCGACGGTCACGTCGCGGCCGGTAAGGCCTGTTCCGCCCGTCGAGATCACTACATCGACGCCGGGGTCGGCAATCCAGCGTTCCACTTCGGCGCGGATCGCCGCCGTGTCGTCGCGCACAAGCGCGCGTGCTGCAACGATGTGGCAGTCGGCCTCGATGCGCTTGTGCAGCGTGTCGCCGGACGTATCCGTCTCCGGCGTGCGCGTATCCGACACCGTCAGCACAGCGATTCGTACGGGCCGGAAGGGCAGGTTCTCATTGATTCCAAACATGGCCTCACCTCATTCCAGCGCGCCCCAGCGCTCTCCGTCGCGATAATCGTCCGCACGCGGCTCAATCCACCGCGCGCCGCGGTCTGTCCGCTCCTGCTTCCAGAATGGGGCGGCGGATTTGAGATAGTCCATCATAAAATCCGTCGCCTCGAACGCGGCGCGGCGGTGCGCGGCGCCGGCGCCGACAAAAACGATCGGCTCCGACGGCTTCAACTCGCCGACCCGATGTCGAATGACAAGCGCCAGTAGCGGCCAATGGCGGCAGGCGCTCGACGCAACCTCGGCGATCTCGCGTTCGGTAACACCTGGGCAATGCTCGAGAATAAGCCGCAATGATGCGTCGCCCTCGGCGCGAACAAGACCGGTGAAGGTGACGACGGCGCCGGCGCCGGGCGCGGCCTCGCGCAGACGCCGGGCTACACCGTCCGGATCGAACGGAGCCCTCTCGACGCTGATGTCGGGCCTCACCATGATCACCCGCCGCTGAAAGGCGGCAGAAATGACACTTCGGTCGCGTCGCCGATTGAGTCGCTGCGGGGGACAATTCGTTCGCCGACAGCCGCCTTGATGGAAGGGTGTCGCAGAGCCTCGCCCAGACCTTCGTCGTGACTGGCTATCCACTCGATGAGATCTTCTGTCGTCCGTACATGGAGAGGCGGAGCAACGTCTCGCGCGGATGCGCCAGCGACATCGCGAAGTCTTCCATAAAAGTGCAACCGAATCGATGACTTCATGGTCAGCCGCCCGTCGCCGACATGGTGCGCCCGACCGCCGGTTTGGCGCAACGCGTTTCGATCCGGAAATCGTGGCCTTTCGGCTTGTACGCTATAGCGCTCTCGATCGCGGCGTCGATCGCCTCATCACTCGCCTGATCCCGCATCAGCTGACGGAAGTCCGCCGAGTCCTCTTGCCCGAGGCACAGATAAAGCCGCCCCGTGCAGGTGAGCCTGACGCGATTGCAGCCGTCGCAGAAATTGCTGGTGAGCGGCGTGATGAATCCGAGCCGACCGCCAGTTTCCGCTATCTGCACATAGCGCGAGGGACCGCCGGTCCGGAAAGCGATCGGTTCCAGCGTCCAAAGGCGCGCCAGGCGATCGCGCACCGCCGAAAGCGGCAGGTAGTGATCCATGCGGTCTTCGTCGACATCGCCGAGCGGCATTACTTCTATTAGCGAGACGTCGAAACCGCGCCCATGGGCCCAAGCGATGATCTCCGGAATCTCGTCCTCATTCGCGCCCTTCAGCGCGACGATGTTGATTTTGATGCTGAGACCTTCGGATGCGGCGGCGTCGATGCCACAAAGCACGTCGGCCAGCGCCGGCCGGCGCGCCAAACGCTCAAAGAGGGCAGGGTTCAGCGTATCAAGCGAAACATTGATCCGTCGTACGCCGGCGGCGGCGATCGGGGCGGCGTACCGCTCAAGCTGCGTCGCATTCGTCGTCAGCGTGAGTTCGTCGAGGCGGCCCGCCGCAAGCTCTTCGCCGAGCGCTGACAGCAAGGTCTCCACGCCCTTGCGTACGAGCGGCTCGCCGCCAGTGAGGCGTACCTTGCGAACACCGCGCCGGATGAACGCCGACACCAGTCGCGCCAGTTCCTCAATCGTCAGCAGGTCTTGGCGCGGCAGGAACGTCATCCGTTCCGGCATGCAATAGGCGCAGCGCAGATCGCAGCGGTCGGTGACCGATACGCGCAAGTAGCTGATCGTCCTTCCAAAGGGATCAATCAATGGGCGATGCGGCGCGGCATCGCGACCCGGATGAACGAAAAGAGCTGGCATGGGACGAGTGCTCAGAAAAGACTCCAGAACCGTATCATCAATCGTATCGCCGCATATAGTACGACGCCGCCCGTTAAGCGCCGCAGCCATGTTTCCGGCAGGCTGACGGCGCCAAGCTTCGACCCGATCTGACCGCCGACGAGGACGGCTATCAGTAGCGGCCAATACTTCGCAGCGATTTCCATTACTTCGACCTGCGTCAGCTTCGACGCCTGCCCGGAAAGTCCCGCGAGCGAGTTGACAAGAATAAAGAGGCTTGCTGCGCCGGCGATTTTGCGCGGCGGGGCCCAATTCCACCGATGCAGGAGCGGCGCGAGGTAGATGCCACCGCCTATGCCGGTCACGCCCGCCAGTACGCCGAGACCTGCGCCGCAGGCGAGAGCGGCGCTGCGACCGACGGTACGCGGCGGGCCTGCGGGAATAGCGGCAGGCTGCGACATAAGCTGGGCGCCAGCGATGGCGAGCGCAGCCCCGAGAAGTCCGACAAAGACCGCCTCTGGCAGGGGAAGACGTCCGCCGACAAAGGCCGCTGGCACGGAAGCGGCGATCCAGGGAGCGATGCGCCGCCAGGGAATTAGTCTGCGCGCGCCGAAATGGGCGACGCCGCCAGCGACGACGACGATGTTGCAGGCGAGAGCAATCGTCGGAAGGATGCGAAAATCGACATCCGAGAGGACGAGGAACGCGTTGTAGGTCGATCCGCCGCCAAATCCGACCGACGCATAGAGCAAAGCGACGAACAGGAATACGATGACCAATAGGGTCATAATGGAAACTTGCGAATGACTTGCCCTCCTATCGGCGTGATCCTCGCCGGGGGCAAGTCGTCGCGGATGGGGCGCGACATAGCGACCGTCGAGATCGGCGGCCTGCGACTGATCGATCGCGTCGCCGATCGACTGCGACCGCAGGTCTCGCGCCTAGTCATTCCGGGCCCCGACGATTACGGTCTTGGCGTCGATCGGGTGTGCGACCATGACGATGTTCCCAGCGGGCCTGCGGCGGCAATTTTCTCCCTCGCGCGGGCTCTCCTCGGCGCGGCGGAGGGGTTCGTCACGGCGGCAGTCGATGCGCTATTGTTTCCGGACGATCTACTGGGGCGTCTCTTTGGCGAACGCTCGGCGATCGCAGCCGATAGCGCCAAACAAACGGGGGCAAAGCCAGATGGACTGTGATGTAGAACAGAATCTCTTGCTCGGCTCCATTGCCGATCTCAGCGCCTGTTATGAGCGGCGCAGCCTGTCAGTTGAGGAGGCCGTCAACTGGTATCTGTCACGCATCAATGCGATCAGCCGTTCGGGTCCAGCCATCAACGCTGTGCGCGAGGTGTCTGCGCGCGCATTGGAAGATGCGCGGCTCGCCGACCAAAAACGCGCTTCAGGCCGCCCCTTGGGGCCATTGCACGGCATCCCGGTACTCCTCAAAGATAATATTCTCACGACGGATGGCATGGCTGCGACCGCTGGCGCCGCCGCGCTTGCCGGATTCAAACCGCAGCGGGAGGCGGCGCTTGTGCGCCGATTGCGCCAGTCGGGGGCGATCATCCTTGGCAAGACGAACCTGACCGAATTCGCCGATTACGTGTCCGACGTGATGCCGTCCGGTTTCAGCGGCGCGGGAGGGGTCGTTCGCAATCCGCACGGCGCCGAATACGGGCGAGGGCAGGGATCGAGTGTTGGATCAGCGGCGTCGGTCGCCGCGTCGCTCGCGATGTTCGCCATCGGCACCGAGACGCAGAATTCAATCCAGACGCCGGCGGCGTACTCTTCAGTCGTCGGCTGCAAGCTGAGTGTCGGGTGGGTAAGCCGAGCCGGGATTTTCCCTCTCGTCCCTAGTCAGGATGCGCCCGGGCCAGTGACGCGAAGCGTCAAAGATGCGGCGCTAGTGGCGTCAATTCTCATTGGCGCGGATGGGCGCGGTACGGCTTCTCAGTTCGCCCAGCAATCGCGACCGAACAGCCTGAGCGCGGCAAGGCTTGATAGCGTCCGAATCGGCGTTCCGCGCCGGCGGATCGCGGGTCGTCCGGAATTTGCGAAAGTGTCGGCGTTGTTCGATGCATGTCTTGGGCGACTTTCACTCGCCGGCGCGACGATTGTCGATCCGTGCGACCTTCCCAGCGTCGACGAACTGCAGGATCGGCCTTCCTGCGTCTTTCGCGCAGAATTCAAGGCGGCGCTTGACGCGTTTCTCAAGGCGAATGGTTCGCCTTGCGCGATCGACTCTCTGGAGAGTCTCATTGCGTGGAATGCAGCGCATCCGGAGGCGATCCCCTACGGCCAGTCGCTCCTCATCGCTGCGAACGCGACGCGTGGTCTTGATGAACCAGACTACAACGCGGATCGCGCGCGCGATATTGATCTGTCTCGCAATGAAGGGATCGATGCTGCGTTGACGACGCATGATGTCCACGCGCTGATCGCGCCAATGGGGGCTGCGGCCAAATGCACAGGCAAGGCCGGCGCCCCCGTGATTGCAATCCCCGCAGGGCGGGATTCAACCGGGATTCCATTCGGCGTCAGCGTTTTTGGATCTGTTGGAAGCGATGCTCGATTGCTCAAGATAGCACTAGCGATCGAAGCCGTCATTGGCGAACGCCAGACGCCCGATATCTGAGTTGAGGAACCCGCAGCGGCCAAGCTTTGCTGCTCTTGTTTTGCAATGTGATGAATTTATTTCTCGCAGATATTTGATACTATAGACCGCTTGAATTTCCCGCCTTGTGCTGCAGCGCCTCGTGCTTCTCTAAGTGTCTGAATCAAAATTCATAGCGAGCCCTTGCGATTTTTCTGGCGAGCACTCTGATTGATGCGATGAGCATCCATGCTTCGCACGAAGCGATTGTTTTTTCCCAGTCTTTGGCCAATCGACGGCATCGTCCGAGCC
>JBGSNB010000429.1:0-1837 GCA_041739835.1 Parvularculaceae bacterium
CGTCGCCTCGTCCAGCGCGCGGCGCGCGAGCCCGAGCGCCGCGGCGCCGACCGTCGTTCTGAAAATATCGAGCGTGCCGAGTGCGATTTTCATGCCGTCGCCCTCGGCGCCGATCAGGCGGTCGGCGGGAATGGCGCAGTCCGTAAAGCGAAGGCGCGCCAGCGGATGCGGCGCAATCACGTCGATGCGGTCGGCGACGGAAAAACCGGCGATATTCGCGTCGACGATGATCGCCGAAACGCCGCGCGTCCCCTCGCCGGTGCGCGCAAAGAGCGTGTAGAAATCGGCGATGCCGCCATTCGAGATCCAGGTCTTCTCGCCATTGGCGATATAGGACGTCCCGGATTTCAACAGCGCCGTCGTCATCGCCGCGACATCGGAACCGGCGTTTTCTTCCGACAGCGCGAATGCGGCGATTTTCTCGCCCGCGGCGACGGCGGGAAGGTATTTCTTCTTCAGCGCCTCAGACCCGAAGGTCGATATCGCGCCCGTTCCCAATCCCTGCATCGCGAAGGCGAAATCTGCGAGCCCCGAATGGCGCGCCAGCGTTTCGCGGATGATCGACAGCGATCTGACATCGAGCGACTTCAGGGCGCCGCCATATTCCTGCGGCACGCAATAGCGAAGCCAGCCGCCTTGCCCGAGCGCCTTCACAAGCGCGCGACAAGTCGCATCGACGTCCTCATGCGCGCCGGGAGCTTCGACGATCGACGGCAGGCTCGATGCCGCCCAATCGTCAAGCCGCTCGGCGAGCGCCTTGTGCGGCGTGTCGAAAAACGGCCAGTCAAGAAATGTGCGATCCGCCATCAGTCGCCCCCGAAAACCGGTGTTTCCTTCGCGACGAAGGCGGCATAGGCCCTGATGAAGTCATTCGTCTTCATGCAGAGCGCCTGCGCCTGCGCCTCCGCCTCGATCGCGGTGTCCAGGCTCATGTCCCATTCCATATTGAGCTGGTTCTTGGTGATGCCGTTGGCAAAACTTGGCCCCGCCGCGAGCTTTTGCGCCATCGCCAAAGCGTGCGCGTCGAGAGTGTCCGACGGCACGACGGCGTTGAAAAAGCCCCAGGCGAGGCCTTCCTCGGCGCTCATCGAACGGCCGAAAAACAACAGTTCCGAGGCGCGGCCCTGGCCGATGAGGCGCGGCAGGATCGCGCAGGCGCCCATGTCGCAACCGGCGAGGCCGACCCGGTTGAAAAGAAAGGCCGTCTTGGCCTCCGGCGCCGCATAGCGCAGATCGGCGGCCATGGAGATGATCGCGCCGGCGCCGACCGAGACGCCGTCGACCGCGGCGATGATCGGCTGCGGGCAATGACGCATCGCCTTCACGAGGTCGCCGGTCATGCGCGTGAAATTCAGAAGGTCCGGCATGCCCATTTTCGTCAGCGGACCTATGATGTCGTGCACGTCGCCGCCGGAACAGAAATTGCCGCCTTCGCCGCCGAAGACCACGGCCTTGACGTCCTTCGCATAGACAAGCTCGCGAAACGTATCGCGCAATTCGGCGTAGGACTCGAAGGTGAGGGGGTTCTTGCGCTCCGGCCGGTCGAGCGAAATGCGCGCGACGCCGGCCTTGAAGGCCCACCGGAAATGCTTCGGCTTGAATGTCTCGGGGGTCATGCGGCGTCCTTCCGTGCTCGGGCGATGGCGGCGGGCGATATCTGCGACAACAACCGGCGCAGCGTTCTCATCTGCGGCGGCGACAGGCCGGCGAAGGCGTCGTCGATCCAGCTGCGATGCTCGGCCGCCATCTCGGCGAAGACGCGTTCGCCCTTGCGCGTCAGCGTGAAGATGGCGACGCGCGCGTCCACGCGATCGACGGCGCGCTTGACGAGGCCGTC
>JBGSNB010000447.1:0-5394 GCA_041739835.1 Parvularculaceae bacterium
CGCCGCGTTTCAGCCCCAGCGCCGTCAGCGCCTGCGCCGCCCGATTGGCGCGCGCGTCCATCTCGGCATAGGTCCAGCTGCGGCCTTCGAAAATCAGCGCCGTCTCCTGCGGCAGATGCTGGGCCTGCTCCTCGATGAGGCCCGACAGCGTCGGCGCGTTGAAGATCCGGCGTTGTTTTTTCATGGGCGGTTCCTCCCTGTCCCTATCGGCGACTATGCCGCAGGCGGAGGAAAACGCCAACCGCCGATCCTTACGCCTCCAGCGAGGCGTGATCGACCTCGACAAGGCGCTGGTCGCGGATGACGATGACGCGGTCGAGGCGCCGCGCGAGGCGGCTGTCATGCGTCGCGATCAGCGCGGAGAGACCTTCGGCGCGGACGATTTCAAGCAGCGCATCGAAGACGCGCGCGGAGGTCTTCGGATCGAGATTGCCGGTCGGCTCGTCGGCGAGCAGCACCTTTGGATGATTGGCGAGCGCGCGGGCGATCGCCGTCCTTTGCTGCTCGCCGCCGGACAGCTGCCCCGGCTGGTGATGGAGGCGCTCGCCGAGGCCCATCGAGGTCAAAAGGCGCGCGGCCTCCGTCTCGGCGTCGGCGCGCTTTTCGCCGCGGATGAGCCTTGGCAGCGAGACATTGCCGAGCGCCGAAAACTCCGGGAGCAGATGATGGAACTGGTAGACGAAGCCGAGATAGTCGCGGCGCAGGCGCGTTTTCGCCGCATCGTCGAGTTTCGAGGTTGCGGCGCCGCCGACAAAAACCTCGCCGCTCGACGGCGCTTCAAGAAGGCCGGCGATATGGAGGAGCGAGGATTTCCCCGAACCCGACGGACCGAGCAAGGCGACGGTCTCGCCGCGATTGAGCGAGAAGTCCGAGGCCTGCAGGATTTCAAGATCCTTGTAACGGCGACTGACGCCGTCAAGGCGCAGGACGATTTCCTTTTCACTCATAGCGAAGCGCCTCGACCGGATCGAGGCGCGCGGCGCGCCATGCGGGATAGATCGTCGCGACAAACGACATGAACAGCGACCAGCCGACGATCAGGCCGACCTCCTTCCATTGCATCTTCGCCGGGATGGCGTTGAAATAATAAACATCGGACGGAAAAAGATCGGTGTTGAAGACCGCCGACAGGGCCTGCTCGATGGCGTCGATGTTCCAGACGAACAAGGCGCCGCCCGCCGCGCCGGCGAGCGTGCCGATGACGCCGATCAGCGAGCCCGACAGGAAAAAGATGCGCATGACGGAACCCTGCGTCGCGCCCATCGTTCTGAGGACTGCGATATCGCCGGTCTTGTCTTTGACGAGCATGATGAGCCCGGTGATGATGTTGAGCGCCGCCACCGCGACGATCAGCAGGAGGATCAATCGCATGACGCTGCGCTCGGTCTGCAGCGCGTTGAAATAGGACTGGTTCTGCTGCTGCCAGTCGCGCAGCTGCATCTCCGGCGCCGCCGCCGCAATCGCCGACTTGTAGGATTTGACGCGCTCCGGATCCTCGACTTTCAGTTCGATCTGCTGAACCGCGTCGCCAAAACCGAAAAATATCTGCGCCTGCTCCAGCGGCATGAAGCCGATAAAACTGTCATATTCGGAATTGCCGACTTCGAAGATTGCGCCGACCGTGTAGGTTTTTTTCTGCAGGGTCGGCCCGAACGGCGTGTCGGCGCCGCGCCCGGAGATCAGCGTCACCTTGTCGCCGGGACCGACGCCCAAGGACCACGCGACACGGTTGCCGATGGCGATTTCATTGCCGCCGTTCCGGCCGACGCCAAACGTCTCGAACGATCCCGCGACGACATGGCTGCGTCCGGTGTCGGGATCGACGCCGGTCACGTAATCGATCGCCATCAGGTCTTCCTTCCGGACGGCGCGCATCATCAGGCCGGATTCGTTGAGGGCGCTGGCGTAGACCGGCGACTGGATCAGCGGCGTCGCCTCGGTGACGCCCGGAACCGCGCGCAACCTTTCGATCAGCGCGTCATAGTCCGTGATCGGCCCGTCGCCCTGCACGAAGACATGGCCGTTGACGCCGAGAAGCTGGTCGAGCAGCTTGGTGCGAAATCCCTGCATCACCGACATCACGATGATGAGGACGGCGACCGCCAGCATGATCCCGCCAAAGGCGATGATCGAGATCAGCGAGACGCCCTTCCCCGACTTGGTCGCGCCGAGATACCGGCGCGCCACCATCCACTCGAAAAACGAGAAGGGCGGCGTCGTCGCGGGCGCCGTGACGGCGGATGAACGCATGTGGGAAACCCGGCTTCTTCTGGCGCGGGTCCTATCTCAATTCGCGGCGATGGCCAAATCGAGGCGGTTCAGGAAAGGCTCGACGTTTTGGACGTCTTGAACCCGATCAGCCGGTAGAGCGGGCAAAAACCCGTCGCCGCCGTCAGGGCCATGATGATCCCGACCGCGAGCGCGCCATACTCCCAGTTCGGGCGCTCGCCCGTGAAGAACAGCCAGAAGGCGGCGGCCGCAACGGCCAGCCTGACGATCCGGTCCAGCATGCCGACATTGGTTTTCATCGAAAGCTCCTCTGTTGGCCCACCCGACTTAAACCATAGTCCAGGAGGACTGCCCTCGATTTGAGCCTGATCAAGTGCCGGCGCTCAGACCCTCAGCGCCGAGCGCACATCCCGCTTCAGCATGTCGAGCGCGGCGTCGAGAGAGACCTCGTCCTTGTGCCCGTCGGCGCGACGCTTGACTTCGACCTTGCCGGCTTCGAGCCCGCGCGGGCCGACGATCAGCTGGAACGGCAGGCCGATGAGGTCCATGCGCGCGAATTTCTCGCCGGGCCGCGCTGCGGTGTCGTCGTAGAGAACCTCAACGCCGGCGTTTTCAAGCGCAGCATAGGCTTTGGCGCAGGCGGCGTCCGTCGCGGCGTCGCCCTGCTTCAGGTTGACGAGGCCGACATGGAACGGCGCGACCGCGACCGGCCATTTGCAGCCCGCCGCATCGTGATAGGCCTCAATGAGTGCGCCCGCGAGGCGCGAGACGCCAACGCCATAAGAGCCCATTTCGACGGGGCGATCCTTGCCGTCCGGCCCAGTGATCATGGCGCGCATCGGCGTTGAATATTTTGCGCCGAAATAGAAGATGTGCCCGACCTCGATGCCGCGCGCGGCGATGCGCTCGCCCTTGGCGACTTTCGCCTCAAATTCGGCGGCGACGTGCTTTTCCTCGGTCGCCGCGTAATAGGACGTATAGCGATCGATCACCGGCTGGAGGTCGCCCTCATAATCCGTCGTCGCGGCGGGAACCGGCAGATCGAGCAGCCGTCGGTCGCAGAAAACGGCGCTCTCGCCGGTCTCCGCCAACACGATGAATTCATGGGAGAGATCGCCGCCGATCGGCCCGGTATCGGCGCGCATCGGGATCGAGGTCAATCCCATTCGCGCAAAGGTGCGAAGATAGGCGACGAACATCTTGTTGTAGCTCCGGCGCGCGCCCGCTTCATCCGCGTCGAAGGAATAGGTGTCCTTCATCAGGAATTCGCGCCCGCGCATGACGCCGAAGCGCGGGCGGACTTCGTCGCGGAACTTCCACTGGATGTGATAGAGCATCTTCGGAAGGTCCTTGTACGAACGGACCCCGGCGCGGAATATCTCGGTGATCATCTCCTCATTGGTCGGCCCGAACAGCATGTCGCGATCCGCGCGGTCCTTGATGCGCAGCATCTCCTTGCCATAGGCCTCGTAGCGGCCGCTCTCGCGCCAGAGTTCCGCCGACTGGATCGTCGGCATCAGCATCTCGACCGCGCCGGCGCGATCCTGCTCCTCGCGCACGATCTGCTCGATCTTGCGCAGGACGCGGAACCCGAGGGGCAACCACGCGTAAATGCCGGCGCTCTCCTGACGGATCATCCCGGCGCGCAGCATCAGCTGGTGCGAGGCGATCTGCGCTTCGGCGGGGGTCTCCTTGAGAACAGGCAGGTAATAGCGGGAAAGGCGCATGAAGGGCTCCGGCAGGTCGCGGGAGCCGTCTCTTAAGTAGGCCGGAAAGGCTTGTCCATCGAGGCGGCCTTACCGGCCTTCGAAACAGGCGCCCGGCCAGCGGCGGCTTTCGTCCTCGATCTCGAACCGCGCGAGAATGCGCGCCGACGCCCAGCCCTTGGCGCGAACCGGATACAGGACCAGGACATCGCGCGCCGCGGCGCGGCCGGGATTGAGGTCGGCCGCCTCGACTTTGCTCAGCATGATGATTTTCGGCGCGTCGGCGGGCGCCGGGCACGGATCCGGCCGCACGACCATCGTCTCCGCGGTCGCGGTGACGGCGAGAAGATTGAGCCACATGGCCCCGATCAGGAGACGGCGCGCCTTCATGGGACGCCGCGGTGCAGCGATTATGCCTTGTTAACCATGAGGCGCGGCTATGGTTCCGACAATATCGCTGAAAGCCTCGACCCGTCCTCATAGATCAGATCGCTGATGAGCCAGCGGCCTCTCTTGCGCGCCAATTCATAGAGGACCGCCTTGCTGGCGAAAGCATCCGCAAACTCGACTGGAACGACCATCCCGACCCCTGTCGGATCGCCGGCGCCGACAGAGAAGCGCGCAGGATAGTCCTGCGAGTCCGTGAACGGGTCGCCATTGATCGCCGGCGCTTCATCAAGATCCGAAGGCTTTGCGAAATAGGCCCGGAATTTTCCGAAGAGATCCGGCGTGATTGTTGCGCTCCTGCTTGCGATCAGGTCCTTTGTGAACGCCATGTCGCCCACAAAATGCGCTTCGAGGAATCGTTGCACGACGCCTTCCGGCGATGATTTCGCGGCGCGCGTTCCCGCGGTCTGGTCGAGCGTCCAGATCCGATTGTCGAGCGCCAGCAGCAAGGTGTCCGCGTCGGCGAAATGATAATCGAAGACGCCGGTGTCGCAACTGACCGTGACGCCTTTGACGCTGGCGCCGGAAAGCCCGAGCGTCGTCATCGCCTCGGTCGCGGGTTCAGGGAGGCCGCCCTGAAAGAGGCCCTCGGCGGGAACTTCGGTCGATTCGTAGATAGCCTTGCCGCAGGCGATCGGATGCGGCCCCCGGACCGACTTCGCGCCGAAAGCGACGGTCTTGCCGATCCACGCCGGCGCCGCGCCGGCGCCGGCTTCATCCGACCACGGGGCGATCACAGCTCTGGTGATGCGCCATTTGCCGGCAATCGGCGCGCCGTCCTGCGCCGATGCGGCGGACAGGCAAACGACGCAAGCGGCGGCTGCGACCGTTAATCTTGAAATCACGATGACGCCCCTCAAAGACGCGGGGACCCTAGTGGCCTGCACCGGTTAATTTGACTCATGTTCGGCGGCTTCGAACGCTGATTCCTACCCTGTCGTGGTAATAACCGACAAGGGTGGATCGATATGGCGGCCAAGAAATTCATCGTCGAACTCGACGCGAGCGAGCG
>JBGSNB010000448.1:0-2366 GCA_041739835.1 Parvularculaceae bacterium
GATGGAACTCAAGGTTGGGGACGTCGTTTTGTTCGAGAAGTACGCGGGGAGCACGATCAAGATCGACGGGGAAGACCACATGATCATGCGGGAAGAGGAAATCCTGGCGATCATTGAGAAGTGACGATTGACGAGTGACGATTGTCGAATTGAAGAGAATACAAGATAAGGAGACACTGAGATGGCGAAGATATTGAGTTATGGACAGGACGCCCGGACCAAGATGCTGGAGGGCGTAAGCAAGTTGGCGGCGGCGGTTAAGGTGACGCTGGGGCCCAAGGGCCGCAACGTTGTTTTGGACAAGAGTTTCGGCTCTCCGCTGGTGACCAAGGACGGCGTGACGGTGGCCAAGGAGATCGAGCTCGAGGACAGGTTCGAGAACATGGGCGCGCAGATGGTGCGCGAAGTCGCGTCGAAAACGAATGACGAAGCCGGCGACGGCACGACAACGGCGACCGTTCTCGCACAAGCGATCGTCCGCGAAGGCGCCAAATACGTCGCCGCAGGCATGAACCCGATGGATCTGAAGCGCGGCGTGGAGCTTGCCGTCTCGAAAGTCGTCGAAGAAATCAAGAAAACGTCCATCAAGATCTCGAAGTCGGACGAAATCGCACAGGTCGGCTCGATCGCCGCGAATGGCGAAAAGGAAATCGGCGACATGATCGCGAAAGCGATGGAGAAAGTCGGCAATGAAGGCGTGATCACGGTTGAAGAAGCCAAAACCGCCGAAACCGAACTTGACGTCGTCGAAGGCATGCAGTTCGATCGCGGCTATCTCTCGCCCTATTTCATCACCAATGCCGAAAAGATGATTGTCGAACTCGAAGATCCCTACATTCTTCTCCACGAGAAGAAGCTATCGGGCCTTCAAGTCATGCTTCCCCTCCTTGAATCGGTGGTGCAGTCGGGCAAGCCGCTGCTCATTATCTCCGAAGACGTTGAAGGCGAAGCGCTGGCGACCCTCGTCGTCAACAAGCTGCGCGGCGGCCTCAAGGTCGCGGCCGTGAAAGCCCCTGGCTTCGGCGACCGCCGCAAGGCGATGCTTGAAGACATCGCGGTTCTGACCGGCGGCCAGGTCATCTCTGAAGACCTCGGCATCAAGCTTGAGAGTGTGACGCTCGACATGCTCGGGCGCGCCAAGAAAGTGTCGATCGACAAGGACGACACCACGATCATCGACGGCCAGGGCAAGAAGAAAGACATCGAAGCCCGCACCGGCCAGATCAGAAAGCAGATCGAAGACACGACGTCCGACTATGACCGTGAGAAGCTGCAGGAACGTCTTGCGAAACTCGCAGGCGGCGTTGCGGTGATCAAGGTCGGCGGCGCGACCGAGATCGAAGTGAAGGAACGCAAGGATCGCGTTGACGACGCGCTGAACGCAACACGGGCGGCGGTCGAGGAAGGCATCGTCGCCGGAGGCGGCGTTGCGCTCCTTTATGCAACGCGCGTCCTTGACGGCCTCAAAGGCGCAAACGCCGACCAGAATGCGGGCATCAACATCATCAGGAAGGCGCTTGAAGCGCCGATCCGCCAGATCGTCCGCAATGCGGGCGGCGAGGGCTCGATCGTCGTCGGCAAACTGCTCGAACAAAAAGACACGAAGTTCGGCTTCAATGCGCAAACCGACGAATATGTCGACATGATCAAGGCCGGCATCGTCGATCCGGCGAAGGTCGTCCGCACGGCGCTGCAGGATGCGGCCTCGGTCGCCGGCCTCCTGATCACCACGGAAGCGATGATCGCCGAAGCGCCGAAAAAGGAAGCCGGCCACAGCCATGGCGGCGGCATGGGCGGCGGCATGGGCGGCATGGGCGGCATGGACTTCTAAGGAAGTCCATTCGCCCAAAACCCTACGACGCTCGGATCGGCGACGCCGATCCGAGAGGGCGGCATGGACTTCTAAGGAAGCCCATTCGCTCGAAGAACTGGAAACGGCGGCCGAAAGGCCGCCGTTTTTCCTTGTCGCGGGGGACGGGCGGCGCGTATTCATCAGGAAAGTTGATTGGAATTATTCAAATTATCGCTTTTACACATCAAGCAAGCCCCAGTAGTTTCGATGCGAGGACTTGATTTCGAACAACTCCGCCGCCGGCGCCGAAGCCTAGCCTTAATGCCTGCGCGGCCTTTGCCGCTTATCAAGGGCGCGGACCAAAGCGCCGCCCGCGAAGAGTTCTTTTGTCGTCGCGTTCACCCCTAACGCCAACCGGAGGAGACTATGGCCAGACCCCCAAAATCCGCCCTGCTGTCGACTGTCGCCGTGCTGACGATCGCCCTTGCCGGGTGCGGCAGGAAGGATACGCCGACGCCCGACGCTGCTGTCACCGCCGCCGTTGACGGCATGGCGTCGACGGCGATCGCCGCGC
>JBGSNB010000449.1:0-6173 GCA_041739835.1 Parvularculaceae bacterium
TCGGCGGGGAAGCCCGCTGGCTCGACACGGCGGAGCCTTACGCGCCGCAGGGGAGCGCGGACAGGCCGCTGCTGGCGACGGCGCCGGGCCGGAACTGGCGCGACATCGCGGCTCGCATTGCGGACTGACAACGACTGTTGCGTTTTGCCGCCGCCTTGCTGAAATGGCGCACAGGAGAATTCATGGCGGACTCGTATCGGGGGAAACTTTGCGTGGTGACAGGCACCGCATCCGGCATCGGCCGAGCGGTTGCGATCGCGCTGGCGCGCCGCGGCGCTGCGCTGGCGATCTCGGATGTCAACGAAGCGGGCCTTGAAGAAACCCGGCGGATGATCGAGGCGCCAGCGTCGAACCGCATCCGCCACGACCGGCTCGACGTCGCCGACGGCGACGCGATTGACCGCTACGCGGCGCTGGTCCGGGAAAGTCTCGGCGACGCCGACTATATTTTCAACATCGCCGGCTTGACCCGCGTCGGCAGTTTCGAGGAGACGCCGCTGTCGTCCTTCGAGAAAATCATGGACGTGAATTTCTGGGGCGTCGTCAGAATGTCGAAGGCGTTCCTGCCGCAACTCATCGCGACGAAGGGCGGCCTCGTCAACATTTCAAGCCTCTTCGGCTTCATCGGCTTTGGCGGGCAGGCGCATTATTGCGCATCGAAATTCGCGGTCCGCGGCTTTTCCGAAACCATCGCGCAGGAACTTGCGCCCAAGGGGGTCCGCGTCACCTCGGTTCATCCGGGCGGCGTCACCACCTCGATCGCGCGGAACGCCGCCATCGATGCGATGCCCGCCCATTACAAGGAGAGGCGCGATCTCGATGCGCGTTTCGACAAGGCGGCGATCACCAGCGCCGAGCGCGCCGCCGAAATCATCCTCGACGGCGCCGCGCGCGGCAAGCGTCGGATCGTTGTCGGACGCGACGCGAAGATCGTCTCTTTCATCCAGCGACTGTTTCCGCAGACCTATCCGTCAAAGCTCGCGATCTTGCTGCCGAAAGACGCGGCCTGACGGCGATCAAATGACGCCAAGCGCTTGGCCGACTTTCGCAAACGCCGCGACGGCGCGGTCGACCTGCGCGTCGGAATGACCGGCGCACATTTGCGTGCGGATGCGCGCCTGTCCTTTCGGCACGACTGGAAACGAAAAGCCGGTGACATAGACGCCTTCGTCCATCAGCGCCGCCGCCATCTCCTGCGCAAGGCGCGCGTCGCCGAGCATCACCGGGATGATCGGATGTTCGCCGGGCAGGAGCTTGAACCCGGCTTTCGCCATGCTTTCGCGGAATCGTCTGGCGTTGCGGAAGAGCTGCGCGCGCAACGCGTCGCCACTTCGGACGATTTCCAGCGTCTTCAGCGTCGCGCCGAGCAGCGCCGGCGTCAGCGCATTGGAAAAAAGATAAGGCCGCGCGCGGTTGCGCAAGAGGTGCACGACATTCGCCTTCGCGCAGATATAGCCGCCCATGCCGCCGCCAAGCGCCTTGCCGAGCGTCCCTGTCAGGATGTCGACGCGCCCCTCGACGCCGCAATGCGCCGGCGTGCCGCGCCCCTCCGCGCCCATGAAGCCCGTCGCATGACAATCGTCGACCATCACGAGCGCGCCGTGGCGCGCCGCAAGATCGCAAATCTCTTTCAGCTTCGCGATATAGCCGTCCATCGAGAAGACGCCGTCGGTGACGACAAGCCTGGTGCGCGCGCCGTCGGCCGCCGCTTGCTTCAATTGCGCCTCGAGATCGTTCATGTCGGAATTCGCGAAACGATAGCGCTTCGCTTTCGACAGGCGCACGCCGTCGATGATCGAGGCGTGATTGAGCGCGTCTGAAATGATCGCATCCTCCGCCTCAAGCAATGGTTCGAAGACGCCGCCATTGGCGTCGAAGCACGCGGCGAACAGGATTGAGTCCTCATAGCCTAGAAAGGCCGCAATCTCCTTCTCGACCTTGCGATGCAGATCCGTCGTGCCGCAGATGAAACGCACCGACGCCATGCCGAAACCGTAGCGGTTCATGGTCTCTTGCGCCGCGCGGACGATCTCCGTGTTGTCGGCTAGGCCGAGATAATTGTTGGCGCAGAAATTGAGCGCGCGGATGCGCTTGCCCTTGTGCAGCACTTCGATCTCCGGGCCCTGCGCCGAGGTGATTTCGCGTTCGCGCTTTTCGAGACCCTGCTCGCGAATATCCGCGAGCGTTTTGTCGATGCGTGCATAAAATTCGCTGTTCATGGCGTGATTTCTCCGGGGAGCGGCCCGGTTGTAATCGATCGCCCGAGCGGGTCAACAAGCGCCGCTTGCGCGCCGAACTGAAGCCTTGCATTCTTGGCGGACGCCTTCGCAGGGGAGCCCTCATGTCGACATCGCGCCGCGCGCTGATCAAGAGCGCCGCTTTCACCGGCTTGTTGGCCGGGACAGCCCCGCTGGGCGCCTGCTCGCCGAAGAAGGCGCCAAATCCGCCCTCGGCCGCGCCGGACGCCGCAATGCCGGCAAGGCTTGACGCCAGCGCGATCGCCGACGCCGAGAAAGTCAATGCGCTCGCCTTCACGACGCAAGAGCGCACGATGATGATTGAGGGCCTCGAGGCGACGCTGGAGACCTTGTCGAAGTTGAGAGCCGCCGAATTCGGCAATCATGAACCGCCCGCGCTGACATTCGACCCGAAATTGCCCCGCGCGAAAATTAAATCGCAGAAGAACGCGCTGACGCTTCGCGGGACTTATGCGGCGCCGCTGCCGAAGAACGATGCGGACGTCGCTTATGCGAGCGTCGCGCAACAGAGCGCGTGGCTGCGCGCCAAAGCGATCACCGCTGCGAGGCTGACCGAAATCTATCTTGACCGCATCGCACGGCTCGACCGGAGACTGTCGGCATTCGTCACCGTGACGGCCGATCTCGCGCGCGAGCAGGCGGCGAAAGCCGATGCGGACTTCGCCGAGGGCCGCGATCGCAGCCCGCTGCAGGGAATTCCCTATGCGCTGAAGGATCTAGCGGATACGGCCGGCATTCTCACCGCCTGGGGCGCCGAGCCCTATCGCGAGCGCATGCCGACGCAGGATGCCGAGATCGTCCGCAAGCTGAAAGGCGCGGGCGCGGTCCTTCTCGGCAAATCCGCCTGCGGCGCCATCGCCTATGGCGACCAATGGTTCGGCGGCGTCACCAAAAATCCGTGGAACGCCGCTGAAGGCTCCAGCGGATCAAGCGCCGGTTCGGCCTCGGCGACGGCGGCCGGGCTTTGCGCCTTCGCGATCGGCACCGAGACGCTCGGTTCGATCATTTCGCCGTCGGAGCGCTGCGGAACGGTCGGGCTCCGGCCGACTTTCGGCCGCGTGTCGCGCGCGGGGGTGATGACGCTCTGCTGGTCGCTCGACAAGGTCGGGCCGATCTGCCGCTCCGTCGAGGATGCAGCGATCGTGTTGTCTGAGATCAACGGCTATGACGCCGACGATCCGGGCGCATCGCGCTTCGGCTTTGCTTATGACGGGAAGGCGGACCTGAAGACGATGGTCGTCGGCTATGCGCCGGCGTGGTTCGAAAAAGGCGACGCAGTCGACCGCGCCGCGCTCGACGCGCTGAAATCGCTCGGCGTGACGCTGAAGGAATTTCCCTGGCCGAAGACGGATTTCTCCGCCCTCGAACAGATCGTGCTGGTCGAGGCGGCGGCGGCGTTTTCCGAATTGACGCTGACGAACCGCGACGACGAATTGTCGTGGCAGGCGCCGGAGGCCTGGCCGAACGCCTGGCGGCAGGCGCGGTTCTTTCCCGCGGTCGATTATGTGCAAGCGGATCGCTTCCGGCGCCGGCTGATGCAGGAAATGGCGACCGCCTTCGCCGGCTTCGACGCGCTGATCGGGCCGCATGACGGCGGCGGCGCGCTGCTCGCCACCAATTGCACCGGCCACCCCCAGCTCGCGCTGCGCGCCGGCTTCGCCCAGACGCCGAACCGCGATCTCTTCGAGGACGACAAGGCGGCCGCGGGCGCCGAGACCTTCAGGACGCCGCGCGGGATCAGCCTCTGGGGCGATCTCTACCAGGAAGGGAAAATAATCGCCCTCGGCCGCGCGCTCGAAAACGCGCTCGCCGTCGCGGGCGATCGCCCGCCCGGGTTTTAGCTGATTTTGGCGCTATTATTTGCGCGCGTTAAAATCTTCGGCGGACTCTTTGAGGAATTCCTTCGGCAAACTGTCAAGTTATTGAAGCTGATCCATGGGGAGTGGAAAAAATGACATTTTCTCGAAAATTCTTGGCCAATTCTATTTCCGCCATAGCCGCGATTTCTGGCGGCGGGGCCGTATCTGCATGCCCGGCTCAGGCGACCGATTGCATTGAGGTCATCGGGACGCGCCCAGACTACAGTCCAGGTTTCGGACCTTGGAGTGTGCAGGGACCATTTTATACCGGTGTGGCGGGCGGCGGAAGCGGCTCCATTCCGATCTATCAGATATCGTTGGAGTATCCGGAATTTCCCAACCCGGATGAGGACACTGTAAGTTATTCCGTCGCCCAGCGGCACAGAATCGACAAGAACGGTGATGGCGCCCATGACGACAGCTTCGGAGCTAATTTTCTGATTATCGGTCAGGACTACGACCACGATGGGGTTCCTGATCTATGGGCGCAGATGATCGCGACATACAGAGCATGGCCATATTGATGCAGCGGCGCGTTTCGCCATTTTTCGTTTCTGCGATCTCTGGATTCATGCTTCTCATAGGCAGCGCACGCGCTGGGCCGGATGACGCGACCCTCGCCTTCAGAGATTGTGCGCGCGTGGTCGTCGCAAGCTTGCAAGAGGCGATTGAGGGGCAAGATCCGTTGGCGCTCGAATGCGCGATTGAACGCGCGCGTTCGACGGCAAACGCGTCGGCTTCGGAACTGGAGTTTGCAGAGATTATCCGGCAAGGCATGACCTTGCCGGCGCGCGAGTTCGTCGCGATCGCCGATGACTGGCTGTCGAGAAATGGAAGGGCGCAAGAAGAATGGCGCCGAGCCGTCATGTGGTCAGCTTCAGCGGCGCATGAGTGGCTTCTCGATTACGCGCGCGCGGCCGAACTGGCGCGTCAGGCTGTAGAGTTGGACAAGGCGGCGCCTAACGTCATTCGGCAGACAAGAATGGATTCTCTCGCAGTTGTTGAGATACTTGCAAGCGCGGGCAGACTGGAAATGAGCGGCGCACTTGACGAGATTGCCGAAGCAAATATTGACCGGTACGGTTTTTGGTCGTTCAAAATGCTGATCAATGGCCGCAAGAATGCCGCCTTGATCGACTCCGGCGCCTCGGTGTCTTTAATTTCGAGGGATGCTGCGAAGCGTGCAGGCCTTGAATATCTCTCTTCCGCCGCGGAACTTGGCTTCGATGGGGTTCGCAAGCCTATCCCTTACTCGCGGTCGCGTCGAGTTGAAATTGGTGAAATGGTGGTGACGAACGCCATCTTTCAGTCAGCGCCCACAATTCCGACACCCGGCATCGATGCTATACTTGGCGCACAATTCCTACTCAAGAATGGAGCGATCGCTTGGGATCGACAGGCCCGGACGATTTACTTCGGCGACGCGGCGCGGGCGAGCATTCAATGTTTGCATAGAACAGGGCGGCTGGCGCGGGTTGGCCCGGGAAGTTTTCTGATCGAGGTCGAAGTGAACGCCCAGCCGACGCTTTTGATCCCTGATACGGGGGGGCAGCCGATAATTTTCATGCCGCGACTGGAGCGTTATGTGCCTGAGGCCAAGAGCACACCTGGCGGCGAAGGTTACATGGCGCTTGGCGGACCGTTACGGAAGCGTGAATTCGAGACCGTTCGCAATCTCGACATTGATCTCGCCGGCGCCAAGGTAAAATTGAAGCGTGCGCCCGGTTACAAGATTGACCGATACTCAACGAGACTTGGCCCAATCGGAACGCTCGGCGTCGGGCAGTTGAGGCAGCTGAACCTATTTGCAATCGACTTCGATGCCATGACCTACGTCGCCTCGAATGAGGGTTGTCCGGCATAACGCAGCCGCCCCGATCGGCATACAGGCGGCGCAGGCGATTGCCCGCGCCTGCCCTAGTGGCCTGCACCGGTTAATTTGACTCATGTTCGGCGGCTTCGAACGCTGATTCCTACCCTGTCGTGGTAATAACCGACAAGGGTGGATCGATATGGCGGCCAAGAAATTCATCGTCGAACTCGACGCGAGCGAGCG
>JBGSNB010000451.1:0-4374 GCA_041739835.1 Parvularculaceae bacterium
CTGGCGCGATTTTCTCGGCGCAACGATTTTGTCGTGCTTCTTAGTAATTTGTTTTTGAATGGTTTTCTGGAGCGGGTAGCGGGAATCGAACCCGCGTCTTTAGCTTGGAAGGCTACGACTCTACCATTGAGCTATACCCGCCGCAGCCGCTTAGATAGCCGATCAAACGGCAAGCGCAAGGGCGCCGGCTAACAGTCCCGGCAAATCCGCATCAGTCGCCCTTCCGCCTCATCGGTCAGGAGATAGACCGAGCCGTCCGGCCCGACGCGTACATCCCGGATACGGGCGCCGAGTTCGCCGAGCAAGCGCTCAGCCTCATGGAGAGTGTCGCCGCCATTGTCGATCTGGGCGCGGATCAGCGACTTCGAAGCCAACCCGCCGAGCAGGAAATTTCCGTTCCAGTCGACAAACGCGCCGCCGCGATAGACGGCAAGGCCAGAGGGCGCGATCGACGGCGCCCAGACCAGATGCGGCGATACGACACCCGGCGCATGCGCGCGTTCGGATACCAGCGTTCCGTCGTAGTCGATGCCGTTGGTGGTTATCGGCCAGCCATAATTTGCGCCGGCGGTGAGGCGGTTGATCTCGTCGCCGCCGCGCGGCCCGTGTTCATTTTCCCAGACGGCGCCCGTCTCGCCGTCGATCGCCAGTCCCTGCGGATTTCGATGCCCATAGGTCCAGATCTCCGGTAATGCGCCATCGCGTGCGACAAAGGGATTGTCCGCAGGCGGATTTCCATCGCGATCAAGGCGCAATATTTTCCCGAGATGCGATGAGAGGTCTTGCGCCGCATCGCGGTAGTCGTAACCATCCCCGACCGTCAGCAGGAATGTCTTGTCAGGCAGAAACAACAGCCGCCCGCCGGGGTGGCTGGGCCCCTTCTTTTCCGGCGTTGCGCGAAAAATCACCCTGCCGTCGACGAGACGATCGCCCTCGAGGCGCGCACGCCAGACGGCAAGCCTATTGGCGCCTACGTCTCCGCTCGCATAGGCGATATAAACCTGTCCGTTCGCCGCGAAATCCGGGTCGAGCGCAATATCGTGAAGGCCGCTGTCGGCGCTCACCATCACGTCGTCCGGCCCACCGGAAATTGCGTTGGGCGACAGGACGCCATCCCGGAAAAGACGCAGCCCGCCTGCTTTTTCAACAATCAGCATGTCGCCGTTTGGCGCGAACGCCATGCTCCAAGGTAGTCTGAGCCCGCTGGCGAGCACCTCGGACTTCACGATTGCCGCTGCCGGTAACGCAATTGGCTCTGTCGGCAATTCGCGCGCGCACGATGCGACCAGAACCAGAATTATTGCGAGCCGAGAGAAGGATAGCATTTCCACGACCTCCGCAAATTGCTTCTGAAAAGACACTGGCCGCGCACGGATGCCTCAATTATCCGGATGAACGCGCCTATAGCTCATTTTGCCGCGGCCGCCCGACTTTCGGCACCGAAACATTGAAGACAATCGCCGTTGCGCGGATGGCAAAGGCGACGATTGCAGCGACAGGCGCTGCGATGGCCTCCGGCACACCGAGCCCGAGCAGGCCGATGAAACTTGCGGACCCAGCGAGCGCCGCCGTCACATAAACCTCCTGCTTCATGAACAGCGACGGCTCGCCCAGCAGGACGTCGCGGATGAGGCCGCCGAACGTCGCCGAAACGGCGCCGAGGAATATCGCGATGGAGGATGGCGCGCCGGAAGCGAGCGCCGCTTGTGTGCCAAGGATGGAAAAGGCGGCGAGCCCGAGCGCGTCCGCCCATATCAATGCCTTCAGGCGAGACGCCAGGATCGGCTGCGCGAGCATCGCCGCGACGGCGCCGGCAAGGCAGATAAAGACCGCGTCCGTGTCCCTGATCCACCATACCGGAAACTCTCCGAGCAGGACGTCGCGAATGGTCCCGCCGCCGACGCCTGTGATGAAGGCGGTCATAATGACGCTCAAAATATCAAGATCGTTCCGAAGCGCTGTCAACGCGCCTGAGATCGCGAAGACGAAGAGCCCGAAAATGTTGAGAGCGGAGAAAACCGCTTGGGTGTCCATGGACGCAGAGTTGGCCGTGATTCCGCCCGCCGCATCACGAAATAGTTTGCGACGATCAGTCCGTCCGATTGATCCTGCCGGGTTCGGGCGATTGTCCGGCTTCGCGAGCGGCTGCAAGCCGGGCGCCTTCTTCGGCGACAAACCCGAAAAGAGCCTCCGGATTGGACGTTCGCATCTGCAGCGCCGCGAGTTCCAATCCTTCCGCAACTGGAATTTCGCGGACGCCCGAGGCGACGCCCTCGAGGATCTCGTTCGCAGCTCTTTCCGGAGCCATGCCGTTGTCGATATTCGCGTCAGATCTTCCGCGCGCCCGGCCGTCACCCTCCAGGGCGTTCGCTGCGACATTGGTGCGGACGGAGCCCGGCGTCACCACGCAAACGCCGATGCCATGGGCCTTCTCGATTTCAGCTCTGAGGGCGTCGTAATACCCGACGCAAGCGTGTTTGGCGGCGCAATAGGCCGTGCGAAGCGGCGCGCCGACTTTCCCGGCGACGGAACTGATGATGACGATTTGGCCGCTCTTTCGCTCGACCATCGACGGCAGGACGAGTTGCGTCAGGCGCAAGGGTGCAAAGAAATCTATCTCCATGATGCGCCGGTAAACGTCGAACGAGGTGTCGAGCGCAAGGCTTCGTTGGCTGACGCCGGCGTTGTTGATCAGCAGATCTACCCCGCCGCGCCAGGCGAGCGCCTTTGCGACGACGCCGGGCAACGCCTCATAATCGGTCGCTTCAAAGGGCAGAACCAGCGTCTGGCCGCCAGCCGATTTTGCAACGCGTTGTAGCGCCTCAGACCGCCGGCCGGAAAGGATGACGCACGCCCCGCGTGCAATCAGATCGTTCGCCAGCGCCTCGCCGATGCCGGACGAAGCGCCGGTGACCCATGCGGTTTTTCCGAAGAATTCCTTCACATCGACCTTGCGATCAGGAGCTTCATGATCTCGTTCGTTCCGCCATAGATGCGCTGGACGCGCGCATCGGCGTACATGCGGCTGATCGGATATTCGTCCATGTAGCCGTAGCCGCCGTGTAGCTGGAGGCATTCGTCGATGATCTCGTTTTCAAGATCGGTCAGCAACATCTTCGACATCGATGCAGTCGCGGCGTCGAGTTTTCCTTCGATGAGAAGTCCCGTGCAGTAATCGACGAAGACGCGCGCCATCGTCGCCTTCGCCTTGCATTCGGCGAGCTTGAACTGCGTGTTCTGAAAATTGAACACCGGTCTGCCGAACGCGTGCCGTTCCTTCGTATAGGCGATAGTGAGTTCAAGCGCGCGCTCGATCGCGGCGATCGCGATGACGGCGATCTGCTGGCGCTCCTGCGGCAATTGCTGCATCAGCTGAAAAAAGCCCATGCCCTCGCTTGAGCCGAGCAGATTTTCGGTGGGGATTTTCACATCGTCGAAGAACAGCTCCGAGGTGTCCTGCGCCTTGTTGCCGAGCTTCTTCAGATTGCGCCCGCGCCGGAAGCCCTCGACCTCGTCCGTCTCGACGACCATCAAAGAGACGCCCTTGGCGCCTTCCGACGGATCGGTCTTGGCGACGACGATGATGAAATTCGCAGTCTGACCGTTGGTGATGAAGGTTTTGGAGCCGTTGACGACATATTGATTGCCGGTCTTGATCGCGGTTGTCTTCACAGCCTGCAGATCGGAACCCGTGCCAGGCTCGGTCATCGCGATCGCGCCGATCAGTTCGCCCGTGGCCATGCGAGGAAGCCAGCGCTTCTTCTGCTCTTCCGTGCCGTAGTGATTGATGTAGGGCGCGACGATGCAATTATGCAGGCCGGCGCCGAAGCCCTCGACGCCCGCTCTCACCTGCTGCTCGCAAAAGATCTGTTCATGCGCGAAGGTGCCGCCGGCCCCGCCATATTCCTCTGGCATCGACATGCAGAGGAGCCCCGCCTCACCGGCTTTTTCCCACGCCCAGCGATCGACCTTGCCTTGTTCGCGCCAAGTCTCGACATGGGGCGCCAGTTCGCGGCTGAAGAACTTGTAGACTTCGGCCTCGAAGAGAATGAGGTCGTCAGTCTTCCAGGCAGGCGTCGCAGTCTGAAGCGCAGGCATCGGTCCTCCGAATAATGGGTCGGAGACATCCTGCGCTGCGCAGCGTCGCGCTGCAATTGCGAGACGCAGCGACGAGATCCGCTGCTAGCCAAAAGCCAGCAGCGGCCATATCGTTTCCGGTTCCATCCAAATCGTCCCTAGTGGCCTGCACCGGTTAATTTGACTCATGTTCGGCGGCTTCGAACGCTGATTCCTACCCTGTCGTGGTAATAACCGACAAGGGTGGATCGATATGGCGGCCAAGAAATTCATCGTCGAACTCGACGCGAGCGAGCG
>JBGSNB010000452.1:0-2072 GCA_041739835.1 Parvularculaceae bacterium
CCGCGAGCGTCCCGCCCGACTTCGACAGCAGGTATTCGCGCGCGCCCGCAATCGCCGCGGCATCGGCGATTTCCTGAAGCTCGGCGCGCAGGAGCGAATAGCGCCCGAAATCGACGCCGGCGCCGACTGCGCCAAGCAGCACGGGAAGCAGCAGCGCAAACAGCAAGGCGATGTTGCCTGCCTCGCTGCGCGCAAGGCCGATGCCGATTTTCGCTCGCATCAATGATCCGATCCCACTCTCCCGAGAGTCGACGATCATCGATTAAGGATTGCTTGCGCAAATAGTCCAACGCCGAAGCGCGTTTCCAGGCGTTCGGCGGGCCTAATCTAAATTCTGGCTAAAAGTCCGAATAAGTTCTGATGAACGGCGTCACTCGCGCCGTCGCGCGGCGCCGAATTAACCTTAGTCCCGGTAAATCGCCACTTCCTTGCGCGCGCTCTGCTTCAGCCCGCGAAACATGCCGGCGGAATTGAAGTCCATCACCGCTTCGCCCTTGGGCGACAACACGATGACGCCGCCGTCGCCGCCCGATTGCTGCAGCCGATTGTGGATGACGTCGCGCGTCGCCTCTGCGACCGGCTTGCCGCCATATTCGACCTGCGCGCAGATATCGCGCGCGATCGTCAGGCGAATGAAATATTCGCCCCAGCCGGTCGCCGACACCGCGCAAGACCTGTTGTCGGCGAATGTGCCGGCGCCGATGATCGGCGCGTCGCCGACGCGGCCATACCGCTTCAGCGTCATGCCGCCGGTCGAGGTGCCGGCCGCGAGATTGCCCGCGGCGTCGAGCGCCACGGCGCCGACAGTGCCGTATTTGAAATCATGCGGCAGCGCGCTTTCTTGCCGTTTCGCCGACGCCTTTTCCTTCTTCAGCGCGTCCGTGTAGGCGCGCCAGCGCGCTTCCGTCCGGAAGTAGGATTGCTTGACCATCACCAGTTGCTGTTCGCGCGCGAAATCTTCGGCGCCCTCGCCGACCATCATCACATGCGGCGAATGATCCATGATCGCGCGGGCAAGCCGGATCGGGTTTTTCACATGAGTGACGCCGGCGACCGCGCCCGCCGCCAAGGTCCGGCCATCCATGATCGACGCGTCGAGTTCGTTCTTGCCGTCATGGGTGAAGACGGCGCCCTTGCCGGCGTTGAACAGCGGCGAATCCTCAAGGAGGAGGATCGCCGCCTGCACCGCATCGACCGCCGAGCCGCCACGCTCCAGCACGGCGTAGCCCAGATCGAGCGCCTCGCCGAGTTTCGCCTCATAGGCCGCTTCCTCGCTGGGCGAGTACCGCCCTTTTTCGAGCGCGCCCGCGCCGCCATGAATGACGATGGTGATCGGAAAACCGTGCTCGCCTGAAGTTTCGGACGCCGCCAGCAAGAAGACGCCCGCAATAAGGTGAAGCATGGATTCCTCCGCGACGGTTTCTGGATGCGGCGTGACGCGAGCCCATTCGCTCCCACGTTTACTCAGAGCACTTTGCGGTGCAATAGCTCACAGTCGGCGATTTGGCGAGTGCGCCCGCGAAGACGACATCCTTGCGGAATCCCTCTTTGTCGGTCGGCCAGTAGACGGTGTCCGCGCCGTAAGAATGGGCGAGATCGATCATCTCGAATTGCGCAAGGTCAAGCGGCACCGCGGCGGGCGCTGTGTCGGCGCGCGGGCCGCAGGCGCCAAGGAGGAGTGCGGCGGCGACAAGCGAGGCGTGGCGCATGGGCGGGTCTCCGTTTCGGGAGAACCTATGACGGTTTTCGGTCGCCTCAAACCGCGCCAGGCGAACACGCCGGCTCGCCTTTCAGCAGACCCGGAATTCGCCGGAATCGACGACGCTGACCTGTCGGCGCCGGGGCGCATATCGGGAACCTCCGTCAGCGGCGAACATGGCGATCGGCGCCCCGCGCGACCGAGCCCCGGCGTTGCCCGCGAAGCCCTGCGGGCCTAGTGGCCTGCACCGGTTAATTTGACTCATGTTCGGCGGCTTCGAACGCTGATTCCTACCCTGTCGTGGTAATAACCGACAAGGGTGGATCGATATGGCGGCCAAGAAATTCATCGTCGAACTCGACGCGAGCGAGCG
>JBGSNB010000453.1:0-7973 GCA_041739835.1 Parvularculaceae bacterium
CGCTCGCTCGCGTCGAGTTCGACGATGAATTTCTTGGCCGCCATATCGATCCACCCTTGTCGGTTATTACCACGACAGGGTAGGAATCAGCGTTCGAAGCCGCCGAACATGAGTCAAATTAACCGGTGCAGGCCACTAGACCTTGAACAGCTTTTCCGCCGCCGACTTCGTCGAATCCCGAAGCGCCAGCGCCTGTTCGCAGCGGTCGATTTCCTGTTTCAACGACGCGATGCGCTCTTTGAGATCGCCGACCGACAAGGTGTAAAGGTCCTGTTTGGCGATCTTCGAGAGCGTCAGATCTGGCGCCTCGCGCGGACGATCGTCTTCCATCGCTGGCTCCCGTTTCTCGATGTCTCGATAATTGCTCAATCCTGCGCCATGGTTCAAGGGATCATGAATTGAAAGCGAGTGACCCGTGAAAGCAATCGAGATTTCTGCTCCGGGCGGCCCTGAGGTCCTGATGCTCGCGGATCGGCCGGTTCCAGCGCCGGGACCTCACGATGTGCTGATCAGGGTCGAGGCGGCGGGCGTCAACCGGCCCGATATCCTGCAGCGCATGGGGCTCTACCCGCCGCCGCCCGGCGCCAGCGATATTCCGGGCCTCGAAGTCTCCGGCATCGTCGAGGCGGTCGGCGAGAGCGTCACGCGCTGGTGCCGCGGCGAAGCGGTCTGCGCCTTGCTGACCGGCGGCGGTTACGCGGAGTTCGCGCTCGCGCATGAAGGGTCGTGCCTGCCCGTTCCGGCGATGGTTTCGCTGGAACATGCCGCCGGTCTTCCTGAAGCGGTTTTCACCGTCTGGGCGAACGTCTTTGACGACGCGGGCCTGAAATCCGGCGAAGCCTTGCTCGTCCATGGCGGCTCCAGCGGCATCGGCGTGACCGCGATCACGCTGGCAAAAGCGTTCGGCGCGACGGTCTATGCGACCGCCTCCACCGAGGAGAAAATGGTCGCCATCCGCGAGCTCGGCGCAGACGCCGCGTTCAATTACGCCGCCGACAAATGGGAAGAAGAAATCCGCGCGCGCGGCGGCGCCGACGTGGTGCTCGACATGGCCGGCGGCGACTTCGTGCCGCGAAATCTGGAGGCGCTGAATTTCAGGGGCCGCCACGTCTCGATCGCCTTCCTTCGCGGCGCCAGCTCCGAAATCAACCTGTTCATGATCATGCGCAAGCAACTGCGGCTGTCCGGATCGACCATGAAAGCGCGCAGCTTTGACGACAAAACCCGCCTGGCGGCGGCGATCGAACGCAAGGTGTGGCCTTTGTTCGGCGCCGGAGCCGTAAAGCCCGTCATTGATCGGTTCTACCCCCTGGGCGAGGCCGCCGCCGCGCATCGCCGGATGGAATCCGGCCTCCATCTGGGCAAAATCTTGCTTTCCGTCCGCAATTAGGCGCTTGGCCGGCAGCGCCAATCGTCCTATACACCCGCACGAATGCGCCTATGGCGCAGCGCTTTCCCCAGAAAATTCGAGGGTTAGCGCGGCTCCCGCCTCAAACCGGGACGCCGGTGGGAAATTATATTGGAGACTGGTCCATGACCGACAAGCCGCTGATGCCGCTCGCAACCGCCGTATGGCTGATCGAGAACACCTCGCTTACCTTCGATCAGATCGCGGATTTCTGCAAACTTCACCCGCTGCAGGTCAAGGGCATTGCGGATGGCGACGTCGCCGCCGGCGTCCGCGGCATCAACCCGATCACCAACAATCAGATCACACGCGAAGAGCTCGACAAGGCCGAGGCCGATCATGACTATCGCATGAAGCTCGCGCGCGCGAAGACGATTGTCGCCGAAAAGTCGCGCAAAGGGCCGCGCTATACGCCGGTGTCGAAGCGCCAGAACCGCCCTGACGCGATCTTGTGGATGGTGAGAAATCACCCGGAAGCATCTGACGCGCAAATCGCGAAGCTGCTCGGCACGACGAAGTCGACCATTCAATCCGTTCGCGACCGGACCCATTGGAATTCGCAGAATATCACGCCGCAAGATCCTGTCGGCCTTGGCCTGTGCAGCCAGATCGATCTCGACAATCTCGTGCGGAAAGCCGCCGCGCGCAAAGCCAAGCTTCATCCGACCATGGACGCCGGCCCGACATTAAGGCCAGCTTCGGAGACTATTGCGCCGAAACCCGCCGAACCCGCGGCGGAACGCGAAAAGCCGATCGACCTCAGCAAGGTCTTCGCCAGTCTCGGCGGCGGAAAAACCGCCGCGGAGGATTCGGAAGAGGACGACGGCGGTTACCGCCGCTGATCGCCCCGCTCAGGGCTTCTTTTCGACATAGCTTGCCGCGCCGCTTCGAACGAGGCGGCCGCCGTCGACAAAAAGCGTGTGGCCGGTGATATAGGACGCCGCGTCCGAGGCGAGGAAGTACGCGGCTTCGGCGACGTCTTCCGGATCGCCAATGCGATTGAGCGGCACCGTGCTGCGCGCCGACTTCATGTCGAATTCCTTCATGTATTCGCTTTTGATCGCTCCGATCCCGACCGCATTGACGCGAACGCCATAGGGCGACATCGCGAGCGAAACCGCTTTGGTGAGTTGATGCAATCCGCCTTGCGAAACCGCGAACGCCACCCGGTCGGCGGCGGCGGTCACTGCTTCGACCGACAGAAGATTGACGATCACTGCGGATGATTGCTCTTCCGCCGACTGGTCGATCTGCTTGACGAACTGCCGGCATGCCGCCTGATTGAGCAGAAAGGCGCCGCGCAGATTCGATTGCAGCATCTGATCGAAACTCTCTTCGGTAAGCTCGAGAAAGTCGCCGACGCTGACGTCAATCGTCGTATTGATCAGCGCGTCGACCCGGCCATAGGTTTCCAGCGCCTCCGCAATGATATTGTGAACGTGGAGGCGGTTTGAGGTGTCGGCGGCGACAAACACAGCCTCGCCCTTCGCCTGCACTTCCTCCGTCAATTCGCGAAGCGCGGCTTCATCGTGATCCGCAAGAACCAGTCTCTCGCCCGCATCGATGAAACGTCGGGCGCAGGCCGCGCCGATGGCGGTTGCAGCGCCCGATATGATGATTGAACGGCCCGCCATTTCCCGCGCTCCTGTGGAGATGTCTATTCTTGCTCAAAATCCAAAAAAATAAGCGCCCTCCGATCGGAAGGCGCTGACTTGGTGCATTTCATTATTGTCTAACCTGGCGCGCTGTCGTCCTGTCGGAGCCGTTCGATCTGGTCCTTAATTCGCAGCTTAAGTCGCTTCAGCTCATGGAGTCGCAAGTCATCAGGGTGGGGGTGTTTCAATTCCGACATCAGCATCGCTTCCAATTCCTGATGCCGCTGATTGAGTGACTGCAAGTGAGCTTTTAGCGCCATGTTCTAACCTCCTTGGTTAGGCTGCAGACTGCGAAATAGATCACTTTGGCGCCGCCTTGTCGACAAAAACCGGGGCGATTCGCGTTAACCATTTGGCTTTGCAGCGGCCTCGGAAACCGGGTAATTCTGGCGCTGCAACCAATTGAGTTGATTTGTGAATCAACCCGCCCGCGTGATCCTCGCCTTAACCGGCGCCTCTGGCGCCATTTATGGGAAGCGGTGCCTTGAGGCGCTGAGGGCGGCAGGCATCGAAACGCATCTTGTGATCAGCAAGGCTGCGGAGCTGACGCTCTCCTATGAACTCGGCGAGAAATCGGCCGATCTCGAAGCGCTCGCCTTCGCGCGCTACGCGGCCGGCGACATCGGTGCGCCCATCTCGTCCGGCTCGTTCAAGACATCAGGCATGATCATTGCGCCCTGCTCGGTGAAAACGATGTCAGAGATCGCGACCGGCGTGACGACCAATCTGATCAGCCGCGCAGCGGACGTCGTCCTGAAGGAGCGGCGGCGGCTGGTGTTGATGGTGCGAGAAACGCCGTTCCACCTCGGCCACCTGCGCACGATGACCGCGCTCGCGGAAATGGGCGCCATCATCGCGCCGCCGCTGCCGTCATTCTATATCGAGCCGAAGTCAGTCGACGAACTTGTCGACCAGTCGGTCGGACGCGCTCTCGATCTGCTCGGGATTGAAAGCGCCTTGACGAAGCGCTGGGGCGAAGACCTTGCGAAAGGCGCCCGGCCGTGATGGCGACGCCCGGATTCTGGGAGTGGTCGCAAAGAATTTACGCGCGCGACGAAATGGAGCGACGGCTGCTCGCCCTCCAGGACTCGCATGGGCTCAACGTCAATCTGGTGCTGTGGTGTCTCTGGTCAGGCGCCTGTTTTGAAGCGACCGATGAGGTCGTCGTCCGCAAGGCGAAGGATCTTTCGCGCACATGGTCCGAAGCGGTCACATCGCCTTTGCGCGGCGTCCGGCGTTTCCTCAAATCGCCGCCGCCCCAGGCGGCCCTGGCCGACGCGGCGCAGATCCGTTCGTCCGTCAGGGAACTCGAATTGTCCGCCGAAAAAGTCGAGCAGGATATGCTTCAGGCGCTGGCGCTCGCCTATTTGAGGCCGTCGGCGGACTTGCCAGAGGCTGCAATCCGGGCGCGGCGCGCGCTCGCGGCCTATGTCCGGACGACAGACGCCGCGCACAGACCCGGCTTCTCGATTGCATTGCTCGAAGCCTTGATTGAGCTTACTTTTCCTTCGTCCGAATCGGACGGTGATCGCGTTGGATAACTGACCGCATGGCGTCCGGAGACGATCCTGAGAACGATGTCGGCAATATCGTCGACGCCGCGCATTTCTTTCAGGCGCGCGAAAGCGGGTTTAATGGCGCGAACGAAGACGCGCTGCAGGTGCGGCTCTCCCTGCTCCTGCAGGAGCATAATGATCTCGACGCCGCGATTGTCGCGCTGGCGGCGGCGCCGAGCCATGACAGCCTCACACTCGCGCGATTGAAAAAGAAGAAACTGCAGTTAAAGGACATGATCCAGAAATTGCGCGACCAGATGACGCCGGACATCATCGCCTGAGCGACGTCACCGCTTCTTCTTTTCCTCGTACATGATCTTGTCCGCTGCCTTCAATGCGGCTTCCGCCGTCACCCCGCCTGCGATTTCGACGACGCCGCAGGTGATGCCGACCGCCAGGCCTTCAGCCGAAGGCGCCGCGCGGACCAAAGCGGAAAGGGATTGCGCTTTCAACAGCGCGGCCGATTTCGGCGTATTGGTGAGGATGAGCGCGAACTCGTCGCCGCCGAGCCGTCCGAAGACGTCGGTCTGGCGAATATTCGAGGCGATAACGCCGGCGGCATGTGCGAGCGCGGCATCGCCTGCGGCGTGGCCGTGCGCGTCGTTAATTTTCTTGAGATCGTCAAGGTCGACAAAAACCAGGCTCGAAGGTTGGCCATAGCGGTCAGCCATCGCCAGCGCGCGATTGAGTTCGCCCACAAACGCCCGGCGATTGAGGATGCCTAGCAAGGGGTCGGCGCTCGCCAGCGCTTCTAGCTCCACCATCTTCCGGCGCGCCTCGCCAAGCTCGCGGCGCAGATCCGACACTTCCTGCATCAGCGCCGTCAGCGCGGCCCTGACGCGCGGCGTCAATTCAGCATCCGGGATGCCGGCGATGCTGACCGCATCGACAGGCTCTGCGGGTCTTGCCGGATCCGCCGCTTTCGCCGCGCCGATGCGTTCCGTCGCGCGGGGTGCGCCGGGGCCGCGCGGTCCTGTCACTTTCATCGCGAACCTCTCGTCTTTGCGCCCGACCCTCGCCGAATTTGTCGCCGTATGGCAATCCGTCGCCGGAAATCCTGGTCTCGGACTTGTGACATCGCTTCGCCGCTGGAGGCCGGCGCCTGGCCGCAAGATGCGTTGCGGCCCGACCGAAACTGCCGCGTAATCGGCTGGCGGCGCGACCCGGCGGAAGTCCCCTTCTCAGACGATCGCCAATGCCCGCACAGGGTGAGAGAGACGCAGGCCCATGCGCCCCCGTCTGGATGGTTTGCGTCTCTCTCGCTTTCCTTTGCGCGTTGATGGCGGTTCGTTGTAAGTCGCCCTTTTTGGAAGGGCGAGATTGTCTTGACCGCACCCCCTAAACTGCGCGCGCCGTCCGCTCGAAACGCCGCGAAATCCAGCGTCGCAAAGCCGCAGCGGCCGCAGGTCGGCGTCATCATGGGCTCGCGCTCAGACTGGCCGACGATCGAACGCGCCGTGAAGATGCTCGCCATCCTCGGCGTGTCCTTCGAAACAAGGATCATTTCCGCCCACCGGACGCCGGCGCGGCTTTATGACTATGCGACCACCGCCGCCGACCGCGGCGTCAAGGTCATTATCGCGGGCGCTGGCGGCGCGGCGCATCTGCCGGGCATGACCGCGTCAATGACCGCCCTGCCCGTTATCGGCGTGCCGGTGCAATCGAAAGCGCTGTCGGGCCTTGATAGTCTCCTCTCGATCGTCCAGATGCCCGCCGGGGTTCCGGTCGCGACGGTTGCGATCGGCGAAGCGGGCGCCGCGAACGCCGGCATTCTGGCCGCATCGATCATTGCGCTGTTTGACGGGAACGTCGCAAAAAAACTCGCGGACTGGCGCGCGAAGGAAACGGCGAGCGTGCCCGTGACTGTCGCAGACTGAGCGATGCTGATCGAACCGAACGGCGTCATCGGCATCTTGGGCGGCGGACAGCTCGGTCGCATGCTCGCGCTCGCCGCCGCACGCCTCGGCCTTCGCACCCATATCTACACGCCGGAGGAGAGTTCGCCCGCCGCGGACGTCGCGCACGCCGTCACCATCGGCGGCTTTGCAGACGCGGAAAAGCTGCGCGCCTTCGGCGAAGTCGTAAATGCGGTCACTTACGAGTTCGAGAATGTTCCGGCGGAAACCGTCGATATCCTCAATGCGCAGCAAGTGCCTGTTGCGCCCGGCGGCCGCGCGCTCGCCGTCGCCCAGGACCGGCTCAGCGAAAAACAATTCGTCATTTCGCTGGGCGCGCGGACAGCGCCTTACTTCCCGGTCGATGACCTCGCATCCCTCGAACTCGGCCTCAAGACGGTCGGGCGGCCCGCTATCCTGAAGACACGGCGCCTCGGCTATGACGGAAAGGGCCAGACGACCATCGGCGCTGCGAACACCGACCTCGCGCTGACTTGGGATGATGCGAAAAGAAAGGCGTGGGAGGAAATCGGCGCGCGCCCGTCAATTCTCGAAGGCTTTGTCGATTTCGCCATGGAAATTTCCGTCATCGGCGCGCGCGGCCGCGACGGTTCGATCAAGTGCTACGACGCGCCACAAAACATTCACAAGGACGGCATCTTGCGCCAGTCGATCGTTCCCGCGCCGGCGCCGGACGCCGCCATCGAGGAAGCGCTGGCGATCGCCGCAAGGATGCTCGAGGCGCTCGACTATGTCGGCGTCATCGGCGTCGAATTCTTCGTCGGCAAATCCAGCGGCGTCATGGTCAACGAATTTGCGCCGCGCGTTCACAATTCAGGCCACTGGACATTGGACGCCTGCGCGATTTCGCAGTTCGAGCAGCATATTCGCGCCGTGGCCGGCTGGCCGCTTGGCGAACCGACAAGGCATTCGGACTGCGTGATGGACAATCTGATCGGCGAGGATGTCGAGATCTGGCGGGAATTGTCGCGCGAGCCGAATGCGTGCATCCATCTTTATGGCAAGCGCGATGCGCAGTCCGGACGCAAGATGGGGCATGTGACGCGCCTGAAGCGCTTCTAGCGCCCCTCCGGATACCGCAATTTCGCCAGCCAGCCGAACATCCCTTCGGGGTCGAATCCCGTGTCGCGCGCTTTGGCTTTCAGCTTCTCGAACTGCATGACATTTTCGATCCGCGCACGGAGGAATGCTTTTGTCGGCGCCTCGTCTTCGCTGTCGTCGGCAAACCATCGGGCGAGGGTCGACGACAGGACGCCCGACAGGATCGCGCGTTTTGTGTAAAAATTGAAATCCGTCGAGGAATCGCCGATCGCCCGCCAGACAGCGTCGGCGGCGTTCCATAGGAGACGCGCCCCGGTCGGCGCGTTGTGCGGCAGCGCCAGGAACGCGGCCGCGCGCCTTGCGGCTTCCTTGTGCGGCCGCAAGAACGCGATCCGGG
>JBGSNB010000461.1:0-2611 GCA_041739835.1 Parvularculaceae bacterium
GACAAAGTTGCGCCGCCGCTGGTCGAATTCCTGCGCGCTCAGTCCGCCGACTGATCGCCGCCGCGCTGCGTCAGGCGCCGCGCATCTTCGAGATAGCGCCCGCCGGCGAGGCGGAAGGCGACGAGCGCCAACCCGGAAAGCGCGAACAGCAATCCCGTGATCGCGAAAGCGCGGATCAGCGGATTGTTGAAATTCTCGCGTGCCTCGTAATCCATGATGTGCAACATCCAGAAGAAATCGTAAAACCGCCAGACGCGATTGCGGCGCGCCAGGACCTCGCCGGTGTCGGGCGAGATATAAAGCCGCGTCGCGTCGGCGTCGTCGAACTCGGCGCGCCAGACCGGTCCGGCGCCGCCGAATTCGCGCGGCGGATCGCGCATCATCTGGATCTTCGCGACCTCGCCCTCGCCGGTGAAGTCGGACCGGGCGACGCGGCGCGCCAACGCTTCCGAAATCGGCGTCAGCTTTTCGCCGGTGTCGGCGTCGAACATCGCCGTCCCGCCCGCCGCGCTGACGACATAGACCTCGCGCCCCTGCCAGGTTTTCAAGGTGAGCTGCTGCGCGCCGTCGACTTCGGAAAGGACGCCGGCGGGCGGATAATAATGCTGGACCGGGAGTTCGACGGGCGCCCGCAGCGCCATCGCCGTTTCACCGCGCACATGCGCGATCGGCAGCAGGCTCATGACGACGCCGCTGGTCATCCAGATGACGAGCTGTGCGCCGAGCGCGAGGGCGAGCCAGCGGTGGGCCGTCTGGATCAGGCGCCTGATCTGCATGGCGCGTTATTGCGACGTGAGAACGCCGATGGCGTCAGGTGAGATCAGGATCGTCTGAAACGCGATCCAGGGATCGACGCCTTTGGCTTTTTCCCGCTCGATATGAGCCGCGACGAGATCGCGGCCGATATTGTAATTGATGACATAGGCCCGATAGGTGTCGATAAAATCAATCCGTCGGGCAGCGATTGCGGGCGTTTCGAGTTTGTATTTCTCGATCATTGCGGCAGCTTTTGCGCGGTCGATCCGTCCTTCGAGATATTCGCGCGCGACATGGTTGTCGACATGCGACAGGGCCCGGCGGAGTTGGTTCACCGCCTGCAATTTCTCCGCCTGCGCCGGATCAAGACCGGCAAGCGGAAACAGAACGTCCCGCTCAAACGCCAGCTTTTCTTCATCCGAAAACGCCAGCTCGATGCCGTAATTCGCCGAGCCTTCGCCGATCAGCGCCTGCGGGCTGAACAGCGGCAGGATCGAATATTCAATCCAGCCCTCGCCGCGGCGGAGCCGCTCATCGACCATCAGGTTCCAGACATGATGGCCCGGATAGCCCTCGTGACAACCAAGATCGACCGCTCGGTCGATATAGATCGGCTGGCTGGTGTTGATCTCGATGACGCTTTCAAAATCGCCCTGATACCAGTTGTAGCCGCTCCACGGTTTGTCCGTGACGAAGCGCAGCGTGAATTTCTCGGTTTCGGGGAGATTGTAATGCGCGGTCGTGCGCCGCTTGCACTCGGCGATCGCCGCATTGAACACGGCCTCCAGCTTGTCAGACGGGATCGCAACCGCGCTGCGAAACGCATTGAAGCGGCCGGCGAGCGGGCCCTCGCCGGGCAGCAGGGCGTCAATCTCGGCCAGGGCGGCGTCGAATTCGGCGAGCGCGTAGGCCCTTGGCTCAGCGCCATAGAGAAGCCGCGCCTCTTCAGTGAATGAAAACCGTTCCCCCTCCGCCATCCTGAGGCGGGTCAAGGCCGCGGTCGCGAGGCCTTTTAGGCCCGCCTCGCGCGGATCGGCGCCGTCGAGCGACAATACATCCAGCGCTTCAAGAATCGCCTCGGCCTCGCGCTTGAGGTCGCCGAGCGGTACCTCCGCAGACTTGGCGGCCTCGGCCCATTCGGTCGGGCCGATATAGGCGTCGACATAATTGGGGTCGTGGCGGCCAAGCGCGAGCGCGAGCTTCACGAAACGTTCGCCCAGCACATCGACGCCGATGATCGCGATCGCTGCTTCTTTCGCAGGCGGCGGCGCATCCGGCGTTTTGGTCGGATCGCCGCCGCAGGACGCGGTGAGCGCCAGAGCAAGCCCGGCGACAATCCGGTTCATCAGGCCGCTCAGGCGCGCGCGCCGGAGAAGGTCGAGGTGCCGAACGCGCCGAGCTTCACATTGCCGCTGAGCGCGTCGCCCTCGACCTTGCCGTCGAATTCGAGCGTGATCGGCATCGGCGAGGTCACTTTCGCCGACCATTTGACCGCATCGCCGGCGACCGATCCGTTCTCGATCGCGACCGAGCCCATATTGCCGGACATCGAGCCGGTCAGCGACGCGCCGTCCGCTTTCAGCTCGAGAACGCCGGACTGCTCGCCCATCGGCGTCTTGATCTTCAAATTCCACTTGCCGTCAACGGCCATCGGTCTTCTCCTGTAGGGGCGCATGTCGCGCGGGTCAAAGTCGGCGGCGAGATTACAGACTGAGAGGGCCGGCGCAAGGAAAAGCGGCAGCCGGTCCTCACTTGATCTCGGCCGCAAGGCGCACGCCCATATAGCGCGCGCGAACGCCGATATCGATGCGGCTGCGGTTGGCGACGCGCGTGTCGGCGGGCGCGCTTTCCCAGC